>JAFYOM010000049.1 GCA_017560165.1 Parabacteroides sp. | reverse complement strand
ATATGTCAATGATGCAAATTGCGCAAGTAATCCTGCAGGAGCTATCAAATCTTCTGCATCTTTCAAAGATTTAGCTGAATTTTCTTCTAGAACAAAATATGAAACTAAATCAGCTTTTAATAAGATTTCCTTCTCCTTTAAATAGATAACAGAAGCAGTACAAGACATTATGTTCTCCTTAAAATTATAAGCGAATTGAAATCTATTGGAGATTTCAATATCAGCTTCATTTTCAATGTAATTGTCTTCAAATGTTGCAAACTGGACAAGATCCATACTTACAAACTGATACAATATCTCTTTATCCATATTAAGCAAAAATATTATCCATCACGATAAAAGAATATGAACCGGTATGTTTTTTAGTCATAGAACTAACCGGATTACTTGTTACATATTTAGGTTCTAAATATGAATGATAAACTATCTGTTGATTAAAAGTCTTTATCTTTTGGGAATCATCATCACAAACCTCAATAAGATGCTTGCCGATAGCCTTTTCAATTTTAGAAATCGTCTTTAATCCTAAATTTTCTTTACCACTTAGTATTTTTGTTACTTGAGCTGGTGTAACCTTCATCCTTATAGCAAGTTCATTTTGAGAAATACCCTCTGTTTTAAGAATATGACGCAATTTTAAAGCCAATCTTTCAGAGATGGCAAGCCACTCACGATTTTCTCTGCGAAACTCGATATCTCTCTTTTCATCCTCTGTCATCGGACGAGACATTTTTTTCAGCTTCTCTACATTAAATTTCATATCCTTCTTTTTTATATATCTTCACTATCCTCAATACCATTTATCTTCAAATAGTTCAATACTTTGTCTATTTTATTAAAAACCTTATCTTTTAATATAGGAGAATTTTGTATGGTATCTCCTAATTTAATTCCTCCATACACTATCAAATAACAATTTGAATCCAATTTTATCGCATATAGACGTAATAAAGAGGGGCTACTTACACCATACGACTTCATCGGTTCCAATGTCCATAAACACTTATATTTTCCATCAAGAAAATGGAAATATTCATCAAAATCCGTATTACAACCCTGTTTCATATTTGAAACAAGTTTTTCAATATAAATTTCCAAATTATCCGCTTCATCAAGAACCTTTCGTGCTGACGTTACAGGATCATCCGGATTTAATCCTGCCGCTTTCCAAAAAGGTGTATTGATATAAACAGCATTATCTGTAAAAAACTTTTCCAAATAGTCAAGGTCATGCCATTCTCTAAAAACTCTGGCATATTCATTTAAATCTTCTTCTTCGAACTGTATACTATACAACCAGTCCTCATAAATTTCAACTACCTCCAAGGTATTTTTTACTTTTTAGTTAATTATACATATGCAAATGTAACTATTTTTATTATATACTCAATAAAACCAGACAAAT
Source organism: Parabacteroides sp. (assembly GCA_017560165.1). GTDB lineage: Bacteria > Bacteroidota > Bacteroidia > Bacteroidales > Tannerellaceae > Parabacteroides. The sequence continues at coordinate 802 of JAFYOM010000049.1, read as the reverse complement.
ATTTACCTGTAAGTAAATTTATAATATTCTAAAAAACTTCTCGCAAACAAAAAGGGGGATAACTCGGTTTTAATCTACAGAACCAGTAGATTAAATTTATGAATGATTTTTTATTAGGATTAACAGCTTCATTAGGTGGGGGATTTCCTGCCGGAGCATGTACCGGTATTTCTTTATCGGCACAAGATGGTAGTTACATACAGGCTAGAACGATTGAATGGTCGAAAGGTGCGCTAACCAGTGAATATGTCATCATTCCCAGAGGACAGAAGTTTACCTCTTATACTCCTTCCGGTCAAAACGGATTGACCTTCTTTGCCCGCTATGGCGTAGTTGGTCTATCAGTGGTTATGAATGATTTTATAGCTGAAGGGATAAACGAAGTAGGACTTTCTTCCGGTTTGTTCTTCTTTCCTAAATATGGCAGTTATCTACCCTACGACAGTGCACATAATAGAATCTCACTGGCTGATCTCCAAGTAAACGAATGGATTCTGACACAGTTTGAAACGGTCAACGAGGTAATAGAGAGCATCTCTAACGTAAGAATCATCGGATTGGAAAAGGAGGCTGTAGTCCATTGGCGAATCGGAGATGCTTCCGGACGACAGGTTGTACTCGAAATAGTCCATGGGGTTCCTCATTTTTATGAAAATAAGGTTGGAGTTATTACGAATGCTCCCGGATTTGAATGGCACCTGACTAATCTAAACAATTATGTCAATCTTTATCCGGGTAATGCTCCTGATCAACCACTCAGTGACATACTGCTCTCTCCTATTGGTGGGAACTCCGGATTCTT
>JAFYOM010000048.1 GCA_017560165.1 Parabacteroides sp. | reverse complement strand
TTACATAACCCTATAAAAATATAAAGAGGCCTTTTTCACAAAAGTCCTCTTTAAGGTTTTAAATAGGTATTAGTCTTAAGGCAAAAAGATTGTTTAGGTTATCTATCTACAAAGGTGAACCATTTTAATAGACAGAACAAATTATAAAATATATTATAAAACATATTTTTTGATTTATAATAACATCTTTGCAGAACCTTTCACCTTTATAAGCAATATTTAACCTCCATTCCTCGAATAGAGTCATTGATTGTGCCATTTTCATAAACCACTTGTCCATTAACAAAGGTCTTCCAAACAGCATGATGAAGTTGTACCCCCTCTATTGGTGACCAACCACATTTATAGAAAAGGTTTGCCCCCTCGACTGTCCAACTTTGTTTCGGATCAACCAAAACCAAATCAGCATAATATCCGGGACGGATATATCCTCGGCGATCGATACGATAAAGTTCAGCCGGCATATGTGCCATTTTTTCCACAACCTTTTCATAGGTAAAACAGCCTTCTTTGACCAATTCCAACATAGTCACTAAAGAATGTTGTACAAACGGACCTCCGGAAGCGGCCTTCAAACAACTACCCTCTTTCTCTGAAAGTAAATGAGGAGCATGATCGGTTGCCACAATATCTATCAGATTTGTATTAACAGCCTCACGCAAAGCATCTCGGTCTGCCAACGTTTTTATAGAAGGATTCCATTTGATACGATTACCTAATTGTGCATACTCTCCATCATGAAACCATAAATGGTGAACACAGACCTCTCCAGTTATCTTCTTTTCTTTTAAAGGTAAAGCATTACTAAGCAACGTAAGCTCTTTCGCGGTTGAAAGATGTAAAATATGCAAACGTGTGTTTAATCGTGTAGCTAATTCCACTGCTTCAGAAGAGGATGCATAACAAGCCTCTTCACTCCTAATCTTACTATGGAAAGAGATTTCCAACTCTTCGCCATATTGTTGAACATAACGTTCTCTATTGCGTTGGATGATTTCCTCCTTCTCCGCATGAATTGCAATCAGCATGCCGGTCTCACCAAACAGACGTTCCAATGTATCTTTTTGATCGACCAACATATTTCCGGTAGAGGAACCCAAAAACAATTTTAACCCAGGCACACGGGTACGATCAATTTTACGAATCTCATCGACATTATCATTCGTACCTCCAAAGAAAAAAGAGTAATTCGCAACAGAAGTCTCTGCCCCCCTTTGTAGCTTCCACTCCAGATCAGCCAAGGTTGTTGTCTGCGGTTTGGTATTCGGCATATCCATAAATGTAGTAACACCTCCCGCTACAGCTGCACGACTCTCACTGGCAATATCTCCTTTGTGTGTCAACCCCGGTTCACGAAAATGCACCTGATCATCAATCGCACCCGGAAGCAATAATTTACCGGTCGCATCAATCACCTGTGCCCCCTCTATCGGTTCTGTTGTACCTTCATATATGGCAGCAATCAAATCATTCTCAACCAAAACGGAACCTACAAAAGTTCTGCCTTCATTGACTATCGTCGCATCTTTTATTAATATCTTACTCATGTTCTTTTATTTTAATCTAAAAATCAAGCTTGCAACCAATTGTAAGCCAATGCAGCTAAACTAGCCCCTACAATCGGAGCAACAATTGGAATCCAAGCATAATCCCATTCACTACTACCTTTTCCTTTTAACGGTAAAATTGCATGTATAATACGAGGTCCCAAGTCACGAGCCGGATTGATCGCATAACCGGTTAAACCACCTAAAGATAAACCAATAGACCAAACAGTTAATGCCACAGGCAACGCCCCAATAGAACCTAAACCTATCGGCAATGTACCCTCGCCATCTTTCAAGGTCAATTCAGCTCCTGTTACATGAAAGACAACAAACATCATCACAAAAGTTGCAACCACCTCCACAAAGAAGTTTCTCGGATGATTTTTAATCGCCGGACTTGTACAGAAAATACCCAACAATTTTCCTGGATCATCTGTCGTCTGATCAAAATGATCTTTATAAAGCAACCAAACAAGGAAAGCACCTAAGGCACCACCCAAGAATTGAGCTACGACATAAGGAAATACATCCGACCAAGGGAAACAACCTTGGATAGCCATACCGATTGTAATAGCCGGACTAAAATGAGCCCCACTATAGGGTCCGGAAATCGTAACACTGATAAATACAGCCAAAGCCCAAGCAGTTGTATTCGCCAACCAGTTAAAACCGGCAGCTTTGGTTTTATTTAACGTTAGATTCGCAACAACACCACACCCCATCATCAACAATAAGGCAGTTCCAATTAATTCTGCAATAAACGGATTCATAATATTTAATTTAAGATTTACAATTATACGATTTATTCTGACACCCAATGTAACGAACGCCCCACAGCCTTATGCCAATCAGTCAATAAAGACTCTGAAACCTCTTCATCCATCTCAGCCATAAAGACCTTATCCAATGCCCAATGCTCTTTTAACTCATCCAAATCCTTCCAATAGCCAACAGCTAAACCGGCTAAATAGGCTGCACCAAGTGCCGTTGTTTCCAATACACGTGGACGCACCACCGGACAACGGGTTATATCAGCTTGGAACTGCATTAGGAAATTATTGGCAATCGCACCTCCATCGACACGGATCTCTTTGGGTTTCGTATGCATATCGTTTTCCATGGCTTTCAACACATCATATACCTGGTAACAAATACCTTCCAAAGCTGCACGTGTAATATGAGCAGCATTTGTACCTCGTGTGATACCAATAATAGCACCACGAGCATATTGATCCCAATAGGGAGCAGCCAAACCGGTCAATGCCGGAACAAAATAGACACCTCCATTATCCGGAACAGAAGTAGCCAACTCCTCAGTCACAGATGCAGACTCTATCAAATGTAATTCATCACGTAACCATTGTACAACTGCACCTCCTACAAAAACGCTACCCTCCAGTGCATAGGTCACCTGGTCACCTATTTTCCAAGCGACTGTTGTCAATAAATTATTTTCAGACAAAACAGGCTTGTTACCAGTATTCAACACCATGAAACAACCGGTTCCGTATGTTGTCTTAATCATCCCCTCATCTATACACAACTGTCCGAATAAAGCAGCCTGCTGATCACCGGCTATTCCGGAAACGGGAATCGCAGTTTTTAAGATAGATGCTGAAGTATGGCAATACACCTCACTACAACTCTTCACCTCCGGCATCATAGATTCAGGTATCTGGAAAAGATCCAACAATTCCTTATCCCATGTTTGTGTATGGATATTAAACAACATCGTACGTGAAGCATTGGTTACATCTGTCACAAAAGTACCTCCATTCGTTAAATTCCAAACAATCCACGTATCCACTGTTCCAAAACAAAGTTCACCACGCTCAGCCCGTTCGCGCGCACCTTCCACATTGTCCAAAATCCAACGGATCTTTGTAGCGGAGAAATAAGCATCGATAACCAACCCGGTCTTTTCCCGTATGATGGAAGCCAACCCTTTTGCTTTTAGCTCTTCACAAAAACCGGCCGTCCGTCGATCCTGCCAAACAATCGCATGATAAATAGGCTCTCCACTCTTTCGATCCCACACGATAGTCGTTTCACGCTGATTGGCAATCCCGATACAAGCGATTTGATTATCTGTTATATTTTCCTTTTCCAAAGCTTCCGTAATCACAGAAGCCTGTGAAGACCAAATCTCACAAGCATCATGTTCAACCCATCCCGGTTGAGGAAAATATTGTTGGAATGTCTGTTGCGCAAGAGAGACGATATCTCCCTTCTGATTAAAAAGAATAGCTCTAGAAGAGGTAGTCCACTGGTCAATAGCTAAAACATATTGATTACTGAAGTCCATAAATAATATTGTTTTATCAAGCACTTAGTGTTCATTTTCACGAACAATTACAAATCTAACAAATAAATCCTATATACAAACCAGTCGGCATAAAAAAGAAATGGATGCGTAGGAAAGAGTTCCCTCTACGCATCCATTTCTCATCTACTATTGAACACTTTTATTCAAACATCTTATCGATACCTTCAATATCGGTCTGAATCTGTTTCTTCACCTCTTTAGTCACCCTCAAACAGGGATCAGCATATTGTTCCGGGATTTCAAAATCCTCTTCTTGTGAATATCCTAATGTCTTATCGGCATATACCTTTTGCATATACAAACCAAAAATAGGCAACGCCATGCTGGCACCTTGTCCCTCAGCCATATTGTCAAAGTGGATGGAACGATCTTCACCACCTACCCAAACTCCGGAGACCAAACTTGGTGTGAATCCCATAAACCAACCATCAGAGTTATTCTGTGTCGTACCGGTCTTTCCTCCCATCGGAGCTTTAATACCATAACGAGCACGAATACGTCCACCTGTTCCGCCATCAATCACACTCTTCAACATGTGAAGCATCTTATAGGAAGCCTCTTCGGTCAACACCTCACTCATCTGCGGATTGAAGTTTGCAATCGTATTTCCGTATGAATCTTCGATACGTGTCACATAGATCGGTTCTACACGTATTCCTCGATTAGCAAAAGTGGTATAAGCCCCCACCATCTCTCCAACAGAAACATCCGGCGTACCCAAACAGATAGAGATTACAGGATCCATTTCATTTCTTAAACCAAAAGAATGTAATAGATTGACAAATGTATAAGGAGAAAGCTGCCCCATCAACCAAGCAGTCACCCAGTTATCAGAATTCTGTAACCCCCACTGCACAGAAACCATCTCTCCAATCAGTTTTTTATTCGCATTACGTGGTTCCCACAAGATACCATTCTCATCGGTCAGACGTTGCTGTACATGAAGCATTTCATCACACGGATTGATTCCGTCGATCATCGCCAACGAATAAAGGAAAGGTTTAATAGTCGAACCAATCTGTCGGCGACCACCATTCACCATGTCATATTGGAAATTATTATAATCGATTCCCCCTACGTATGCTTTTACATGACCGGTACGAGGATCCATCGACATGAAGCCAGTACGCAAGAAACTCTTATGATAACGGATAGAATCCTTCGGACTCATCACCGTATCAATCTGTCCGTTCCAACTAAACACACGCATATCCACCGGCGTATTGAAAGCCACATCAATCTCCTTTTGAGTCGCCCCGGCCTTCTTCATTTCCCGATAACGATCCGTCTGCTGAATGGCACGCATAAAGATCGTATCCACCTCTCCTTGACGCAAATCTTTAGAGAATGGCGCATAGCTCTTTTTTCTCTTTTCTTTAAAAAACGCATTTTGCAAATAGCCACCGATATGTTCACGTACTGCATCTTCTGCATATTGCTGCATACGAGAATCAATCGTCGTATAAATCTTCAAACCATCGGTATAAAGGTTATAAAACTCTCCATCCGCACGTTTATTCTTATTACACCAGCCATACAACGGGTTGTTTTCCCATGCGACAGAATCTTCTCTGAACTGTTGCATCTGCCAACCTCTGTAGTTCTTACGTTCCGGCTTCTTGGCAGTCAACGTCAAACGCAAATATTCACGGAAATAGGGAGCCAATCCCTCTTTATGGTCCATACGGTTGAAACGCAAGGTCAAAGGCAAAGCCTTCAATGAATCACACGCAGCTTGAGAGATATAGCCGGCCTTCTGCATCTGTTCCAATACCGTATTACGACGTCCCATAGTTCGTTCGTTACGACGTACCGGATTGTAATAAGAGGGATTCTTACACATTCCGACTAATGTAGCAGCCTCCTCGATTGACAACGTTTTAGGAGTTTTATCGAAATACACACGAGCAGCCGACTGGATACCAACCGCATTATAGAGGAAGTCAAACTTATTGAGATACATATTGATGATCTCCTCCTTCGTATAGAAACGTTCCAGCTGAACAGCAATCACCCACTCGATCGGTTTTTGGAACATACGCTCCATCACATTGTCTGCACTGGGAGAGAAAAGCTGCTTAGCCAACTGCTGAGTAATGGTACTACCACCACCACCACTCTTTTGTCCCATGATCCCACGTTTGACCACCGCACGAAGCAATCCCTGTACATCGATACCACTATGTTCGGCAAAACGCACATCTTCAGTTGCAATCAATGCCTTCACCAAATCCGGTGAAAGATCCTGATAATTGACATAAATACGGTTATCCTGACTATGCGCATAGCTACCCAACGTCTTACCATCCGCCGAGATCACTTGCGAAGCATATTTATCAATTGGATTTTCAAGTTGTTCTACCGGAGGCATATAACCGATAGATCCGTTTGCTATGGAACGGAAAAGAAAAAACACAGCGCCAACAGCCACTGCAAACAATACCCAAAAAGAAATGAGAATACCTTTTGTTACTTTTGAAGCCATCTACCTATCTCTTAAAACTCAATTTGGCAACAAAGGTAATAATTTAATTGCATACAAAATGTGAAATTTATAAAAGACATGATTTAATATACTGCTCTATTTCCAATGGAGTCACAGTATAAAAAGGGCTTAATTGTTCAAAATGAGCATCGCGCTTAAAACGAGCTCCATTTGTCAACATAGCAAGTAAATTTTTTGATTTAAGCTTATGTCCTGAATAAGATAATGCCAACGATATTAAATCATGAATATTTATTCCAGATTTCATCAAAATAGAATAAATATCATAATAATCTCGGAAATTACTTCTACGTAACATCACTTCCATTTTCATTGCTCCAATAGACTTAACATCTGCCAATTTCAAATTATTTAAATATGTAACAGGGACATCCACTGGCGAATATTTAGGACATGCATAAAATGAAAATTTCACATCAGATACTATAAATTCAACATGATCAATATCTAAAATATCCTTCTTTTGAACATTTCCAATAGTAGCCAATTCTCTTTCTATTTGGGCCCATGCCACCTCCATATTCTCATTCTTGGAAGTACGCCATTTCATAAAATCAAGATCTTCACTCTGACGGGTAGCAATTTGTAAAGATAAAGCAGTTCCTCCAACCAACAGATATGGTTTAATGCAATCTAACTTTGAGACAGATTCAAATATACACTGAGTATGTGGAGCCAATCCGATCATGCGAAATGTCGATTAAAATAACGAGTAGCCATTGACTTAATATAAGAATCAGGATTCTTAATATTAAAATAATACCAGGCAAAAAAACGATTCAAAGTATAAAGATACTCTTCCTGAGGTATAAGATAATCCAACCAAACTCTCTTAATTTTCTTAAAAGAATAGATTTGAAACAGTTGGTTTATTTCCGGCAAGTCAAGATGTAATAAAGTTTTCTCAATCAACATTTCATCTGAAATTTCATCAATTGAATTCTCATTATACGACCAAAAACAATGTTCTTGTTTCAATTTTACCAATAAATCCTTTTTTATCACATCTACAACCATCTTCATAAGCAATCCTATGTTTAGACAAATATAGGAATTATTACCATTTCAACAAGGATCAAAAATGTGAAATATGATTTCCCTGGGCAGGAAAAAATATTTTCCTGGGCAGAAACATCAAATATGGCAAAAACATAACCTACCCGTTACCGTGATTAGTTACTCAACAGAACTATCCGGAAAACTACCGGGATAAGTTCGATGATAACGATTCGTAATATAAGACAATTCAGACTCCGTATAATGAAAAGGAGTTGTTTCTAGAAGAGTACACCCATTCTCCACCAAACCTCTTTCAGCCTCTTCTAAAGTCCACATAAACTTATCTCTATTCTCATTTATAACCTTCGTTAATGAATCTCGTCCATAAATACGATACTTACGCATACACCTCACCTTTTCGGCCATCGGATCATAAGGGAAAAGAGCGGCTCCACCATTAAACAAGTTAAAACATCTTATTGATGCATTTGCATTTTGCCAAAAGAAAAAGCGAGATGGACAAATCCAATTAAAATCTGAACCTTCCCTCAGATACGCTCCATACCCCCTCTGTTCACCAGGTCTTGAAAGAGCCTCCATACCAATCGGCCATACAGGATTGTTCTTATGAAATTCGGTACTAAACAACCCCATTGGCTCAAAATAAATCACTCCCATCTTCACACACTCCATTACCGGATAATAGCAATCAGCCAATGCATCATAATAAGAGGTAGCAAAGAAAGCTGCCACTCCAAAACTATTAGTCAAATCAATGATATTCGTTTCAATACCATAATGTTGGGCCAATCCCATATAATTGACAGTAAGTCCAGTTTTTATTTGATCCTGTATCTCCGGATTTCGGCTTAATATCTGTTTGAAATCCTCCAACTGCACTAACCTCTCCAATTCCCCAATAGTTGTCCATTCTCTCCTATACAAAGAAGGAAGACAAGGATCAAAATAGGCATTCTGACCTCTAAACAAAGGAGTAAAAGGAACCGGGGCAGCTACCACACGACTCTCATCAAGCTGCATAACCTCAAAATTAGGAGCTGCATACCATCCAATGTTCCACCCTTTATATTTCAAATAATTAAAAACCTCAAAGACATCTTTAAAAACAAAAGCTCCGGAATGAATATCAACATTCTTCAACGAAGAAAAATAATGCTCTTTCATAGTCTACACAATTAATTTACTTCCATATAAGTCCGAACTTATTCATAGATTCATTTTTAACACTGGCTTAACCACAATGCTATCCATATATCTTTGTGCTCCACCATTCTGCCACTCAAAATATTCAGCCTCCATAACCTCCTTATCAAAACTTGCTTTCAGATGATTCGTAAATCGAAATCCATATGCAGAAGCTTTTGTTTTTATTTCCTCAACTGTTAAGTTTGGATAATAGATCTTTTTCACAAGTTCTACCGTTTGTTCGCAAAAAACATCATCCGCACAAATTGCTTCAACTATACCAACAAGGCTATCTTCTGGCATGTATTTCTTACTGAATTGCGACAAGGTAAATATCAATCGGCTAACGTCATTATCATGTCTAAAAAATATATATTCTAGTCCAGGTACCAAATGTAAGTCACGTATATCAGTCATGTTACGTACCAATCCACATTGTTTCCCCGGTCGATTAAAATACTGTAAGCCTATAGGCATAATATCTTTTCTACTCGAATCAACCAACTTTTCTGTTTCAAAATAGTTCAAGCGGTACATCACACCGAATCGTTCTTCCAGACTATCTGATTCCTTTATATATTTAGGATGATACTCTTTTCCATCATATATCGTAGTGGCAAAAAATGTTGCCACCCAAATGTCATTTGTCAAATCAAGGTAACAGGTCTTAATCCCATAGTGTTGGGCTAGTCCATCATACATTACAACCAAAGGTATCCATCCTAATCTATCATTCCATATACCTTTTGTCTCAAGATAGCGGATAATCGGATGTGTTTTCATAATCAAAATCATCTCTGCCGTTTGAAAATAGGAACGAATCATTTCCTCTTCAAGCTTTGCCCCTTTATAGCGATAGAGAGAAGGCAAACAACAACTATGATATTCACTTTGTCCCCTATAATATATAAATGGAGAGTGACTTACTGGATGCAATACCGGAAAGTCCATCTGATAAGCTGAGATCATGATGTAACGACCTGCCCCTCTTAAATCAGGTATGCATGTATGAACCTTATCCAATGGCATATCATACATTAAAGAATGTTCCTCTCCACTCACAATATCTTTTAAGATATCTAAAGCAGTTGGATAATCCCTTAAATTATTTTCGGTAGGGATAGTACTAAATCTCTTCCAATCTATCATAACATCAAGCTAAATTCTTCATACCAATCATCTAAAATACGTTTTGCAACATCTGTTCTCCCTAGATCCATTTGTATCTTCGCCCTCACAATCTCAGTTTGCATGACGATACTCTGACTATGTTGCCTACATGCCATTTCAGAAGATTCACGAAGTTTTTGTAAACACAATTCAATATGTCCCTTGGCTCGTAGTGCCAACGCGATGTAATAAAGAGAAATTGCTACAAGATTATAATTATTAAGTTTCTCAGCTATTGGGATCAAACGATTAAAGTCCTCTAATGATTCATCAAACTGTTTTTTCTGTAACAGAACTTTTCCTCTATGCAAATAGCCTTCAGATAAAGTGATCTCATCATTTTCTAATAAAGCAATCTTTATACCATCACGAAATGCTGCAATCTGTCCATCTAAGTTCTCATGCCTACGACAGACTAATGCACGTACCCATAAAGCTGTTAAATGAGAATGATAATCATGATGAGCCATCAATAAATCATCACAAAAAGACAGATCAAGATCCCTATCAAGATCCACCAGATAGGGCATAACAATCTTACACAATTCAACTTTCAACTCCTCATTCTCCGTAGTTCTAATTAACTCCATAAACTCATCACACACAACACTCCTTGCATACAAATCGCAGGTATTAAGTCGAATTTGAAGATCTTGAATCTTATTAACTAATTGTCTTTCCATAAAATCCTATTTTCTGTATTTCATCGCTCACTGTCCTAAAATCTTTGAATTACTTTATAGAGTCAAAAATCTGATGTAGACTTTATCATACACAAGATTACATTTATGTAAATAAACAAATAAATAATTAAAAATCCTAATGGAAAAAACGCTGATTTTATCAATTGCGATTTTATCTGTTACTTCTCCTATAAACAACAAAGCCGTCTCGGCATTGATTTGCAGAAACGGCCTATCTTTATACTTTTTAAAACAAATCTGAATGGGTTCCGGTTCGGATTAATGTGACTATTTTAATGGTTGTATCTCGGCTATAAATAAGGAGCCAATCTGGAAATATATGACATTCTCGAAAACCTTTATAATTTCCTGTTAAGTTATGGTCACGACATTTAGCAGGAAGCTCATTTCCACAAATAAGCTGTAAAATAATATCATTCAGTTTAGTTTCATCTAAACCTCTCTTTCGTGCTAAACGTAAATCTTTCAGATATTGGTGAGTTAACTCTAATTTATATTTCATTTCACTAACTCCAAATATTCTTCAAAACTATTACATTTCAAAGTGTTTCCACTTCT
>JAFYOM010000047.1 GCA_017560165.1 Parabacteroides sp. | reverse complement strand
TTTCAGAAAAAAAAATGCAAGCTGTACAGACTGATATGTATTTGGCTGAATCGATGATTCATCTAAATCCAACATATTATCCGGATTCAGCATATAAAGAGGCGCTGTTTCGTTCGATTTTTCAAAAATATGAAATATCACAAGAAATGTATGATAGTTCATTGATTTGGTATGGGAAACGGTTGGATATTTATATGAAGGTGGTTGATCGGATTATCTTAGATTTGAATAAACGTCAAAAAGCGTTAGGTGATATTCAAGCCTCAGCTGCACCGGTTACTAAACAGGATTCTGTTGATATTTGGCCTCGTCGTACTTCTCTCCGTTTTGAACCGAATGCTATCTTTAATGGTGTAACTTTTGATATTAAACCGGAAACTAATTATTCTTCCGGAAGTTCTTTTGTTTTAGGTATGCATGTTTGGGGAATCACTAAAGAGATGGAATATAAACCGCAAATCCGAATCAGTGCGGAACAAGGTGATACCATTGTAACGGTGAATGATCAGATACTTCAAGATGGTTATCATGAAACCGTTTTGAAAACGATTTCAACTAAACGGATTAAACGTGTATATGGTTATATTTATATGCCAAGTACCGATTCTTCCTATTATAAGATCTATTTGGATAGTTTGAATTTGATGAAGTATAATTACGGTCGTTTAACGGATACGATCAAAGATTCCTTGGTTCTTGATGCTAAACCGCTTCCCTTAAAATAAACAATGCGTAGAGTTGCCTCCCATTATGTTTATTGGAATGAATTGTTCCGGATGCATTATGTCGAATTGGATGATACCGGATGTTTAGTTGGGGTGTTCCCACTTGAAGGGGAACAAGCCGGTACGGAATTTTATGACGGTATCATTTTACCGGTGATGGCAGAAGATGAAAAAAATGTTGCTCATTCGATTGAAATTCATAGTCTATCCTATCCAAAATCTTTAGATATCGATTTTTTGAGAAATGCTTTAGCACATCTTGAACTTCCAAAATGGGCAAAAATAGGGAAACCGACTGAACTGCTTTTGTTATCAATTCCCTTGACGGCGACGAAATTCGGCGCAAATAACAGCAGTTGCAATGGCTACATTAAGCGACTCTGAGGTTTCTCTTTCTGCCGGAAAACTGGGAATGTATAACTTTTGATCGATTAACTGTTCAATTTGCGGACGTATGCCATTCCCTTCATTTCCCATCACAATAATTCCATGGCTGGATAATGTTTTGGAATACATATTTTCTCCATCTAAGAAAGTTCCGAATAGAGGTACTTGTTTTTCAAGTTGTTCTTTTAGATAGGACTCTAAATGGGTATAATGCACTTTGACGTGTGCCAAAGCTCCCATGGTGGCTTGTACCACTTTGGGGCTGAATACATCTACTGTATCAAGACTGCAAACAAGGTGTTCGATGCCGAACCAGTCTGCTAACCGGATAATAGTTCCTAAATTTCCGGGATCCTGTATTCCATCTAAAGCTAAGATAAGCGAATTCGTTGGATTAACCTCTTCAAGAGACCATGTTGGGCGTTGAAAGACGGCCAATACATCTTGTGGATTTTTTAAGAAACTGGCTTTACGGATATCTTCTTCCTCTGCCACTAATAGCTCTTTAGTTGGAATATCTCCTTGTGTTGCCATCCATGAAGACTTGGCAAGCAATAAGTCACAAGTGAAAGCCGGTAACATATCAGCTACCAGTTTATTCCCTTCAGCTACGAATGCATTACATTCATTTCTGAACTTCTTAAGTTCCAACGAACGGATGTATTTAATTTTAGCTTTACTTAGCATGTTCTTCTTTTTGTTAGGCAAATATACGGGATATTCTTTAATTTAAATTACATTTGCGTTTGTAAAAGCGTGTAAGATGAAGGGGATTCGATTATTATTTCTTATTTGTTTCATAGGTATGTTGGCCTCCTGCAATTCAGTGAAGTATGTAGGGGATGGCGAATATCTATTGGATGATGTTGAAATTATATCGGATGATAAGGTCTATAAAAGCAGTGATTTGAAATCTTACTTACGTCAACAACCAAACTTCAAGGTTTTTGGATTAATGAAATGGCAGTTGTTTGTTTATAGTTGGTCCGGAAAGAATGAAAAGAAATGGTTGAACAAACAGTTACGCCGTATTGGAGAGGCTCCGATTATATTGGATACTAGTTTGGTTGAGCAGTCTGTTAATGAACTACGACGTTTTTATATCAACAAAGGATACATGAATGCTGAGGTCTCCGCTACGATCGATACATCTAAACATAAGAAGGCAGTAGTAAGGTTTCAAGTGGTGTCGAACACCCCTTACCGTATCCATGATTACCAGATTCAGTTGGATGATCCGAAGATTGATAGTATCGCTAAATTAAAAGCTCCTCCACGCTCTTTCTTTCACAGGGCTTTTCGTATGTACACCGATGATTACACCTCGTTGGTGAAAGATAGTGCTTTGTTTGACCGAGATATATTGGATCGGGAACGTCAACGTATTACCAATTTATTGCGTCAAAGAGGTTACTATGCATTTAATCGAGATTATCTTTCCTATTTAGCTGATAGTTCTTTTCAACGAAACATGGTTGATTTGGAGATGTTACTGAAACCATTCCGTTTACAAGAGTCGGATGGAAATGTTATAGATACTGCACATCGCCAATATTATATCAAAGATGTTTCGATTGTGACTGATTATAACCCTTTGACATTGGAAGAGGATACGGGAATGCGTCACGATACGGTAAGTTTAGGCAATTTACATATCCTATATGGGAAAAATGGGCGGAGTATTCGTTCAAGTGTCTTGCGTAGGAGTAATTTTATTATGCCTGGACAACTTTATGACGAACGAACAGTTGAACAGACATACGCCTCTTTTTCTACGTTGCGTGCTTTACGTAATGTGAATATCCGTTTTTCAGAGGTAGAGGAGAATGATACGATGAAGTTGAATTGTACGATTCTGACTTCACCTGCTAAGTTACAAGGTGTCGGAATTGATTTAGAAGGGACCAACTCGGCTGGAGATTTTGGATTCGCAACTAGTTTGAACTATCAGCACCGGAATTTATTTAAAGGCTCGGAAGTTTTTGCGGCCAAGGTCCGTGGGGCATACGAAGCATTGTCTGGCAAGCATGAAGGAAGTAGTAATTTTTGGGAGTTTGGAGCTGAAACATCTATAATGTTTCCGCGGTTTCTGTTCCCATTCTTGAATGATAGTTTCCGCCGGAAGATACGGGCGACAACTGAGCTGAAGTTGAGTTATAGTTTTCAGACTCGTCCGGAGTTCAAGCGTGCGATTGCGTCAGTGAATTGGAATTATGTCTGGCAGGATCGAAGCAATATGCAGGGACGTCAT
>JAFYOM010000005.1 GCA_017560165.1 Parabacteroides sp. | reverse complement strand
TTGCATACTATCCAATTCTGCCAATACCTTTTGTTTGACAACAGTAAAACTGTCGATAAGTTCTGGTTTGACAGGTAAAGAGGGTGGCGCTTCCATCTGAAGCGGGTTGATCGGTTGCCCGTTTTTATGTACCCGGAAATCCAAATGAGGACCGGTCGATAGACCTGTTGAACCGACGTAACCGATAATTTCTCCTTGTTGTACGTGACTTCCTACCTGTATCCCTTTTGCATATTTGCTTAAGTGCATATAAGTAGTTGTATAGACGGAATTATGTTTCACTTTAATGGTATGACCACCTCCTCCCATATATCCTTTAGCAATCACTGTGCCTGCACCGATACTTTTTACCGGAGTCCCTGCCGGAGCTGCATAGTCTACACCATGATGAGCACGGTATCGTTTTAAGATTGGATGAAAACGTGCGTTGGAAAAGCGGGAGGTGATACGAAAGAAATCCAACGGAGCTTTCAAAAAGGCTTTACGCAAGCTATTCCCTTCCGGATCAAAATATTCAAAGATACTATCTTGGGTAAAAGGGATTGCGGTAAACTCTTTCCCTTGATGCGTAAAGATAGCCCCCTGTATGGAGTTGATATTCAGTGCTGTCGTATCATCAATGTAGGCTACGTCGTATAAAACACGAAAGGCATCTCCCTCCTTGACATCAAAGAAATCGATTTGCCAAGCATATACATCTGCAATTTTGATGGCCAAAAGTGGATCTGCTCCTTGAGATTTGATGACATTCCATAGAGAGGAGCTGATAGTTCCTTCTGTATAATGACGTTTGATTGTGATAGGTTTGTTGAACTCATATGCATGTATGCTATCTTTGGTTAAATCAATAATTGCATAGTCAACCTGTGATTTCGCAAAAGCCAAATAATGAATATTTGCGGCACTATCTTGTGTCGTAAAGGTATAATAGTGCATGCCGGCTCGAAGCTTGGTAGGGTCAAGGACTTGAATAGAAGCCTTGCTGATACTATCCGCTTCTGTTGCCGAAAAATGAAGTTTCGCAAAAATAGCCGCAGGATTATCGCCACTCTTTATTTGATATTCATTGACATTCAAAGAGTCTATACAAATACCGAATTGGTATACATGTTGTAAGCTATCCAACCATTCACTATCTACCGGTTCCTCTGATGTATCTTGTTTAGAGTAGGAACAGGAGTAATTACTGAATAGGATTGTTGCCAGTAGGAATAAGATGATTCTTTTATTCATGGAGTATTGTTATTTGGGTTACAAAGATAGAAATTTGCGAACAATATTCCTACCTTTGTTAACTTGTCCTAAAAAGGGATGTTGAAAGCAACTTTTTAGGATAAAATGAGTCTTATAATCATGAATCATAAGTGTAAAAAGAATAAAAGATGAAAAAAGGAATCATGTTATTTTTTATGGCTTTGTGTATGGGAGGATTCTTCGCATGTACAGAGGTAAAGACAGATGCGAAACTGTTGGAAGGTAAGTGGAATGTGATTGAGGTCAAAGGAAAGAAATTAGCCAAAGAGGTTTTGCCGAATATGGCCTTTGATATGAAAGATCTAAAAGTACATGGGAATACGGGTTGTAACATCTTTAACTCTACCTTTGTATTGGATGATAGTGATTGTTCTTCCATTACAATTATCCCTGGGGCTGCTACGATGATGAGTTGTCCGGATATGGAGACAGAAGCGTCCGTCTTACAGGCTATTGGTGAAGTAAAGCAGGTGAAAAATGGGGAAACAGCGAGTGAGATGTTATTGGTGGATGCAAATGGTAATGTTGTATTGATTTTATCTAAGATAAATTAAGAGGTAGTGAAAAGATTGAATTGTTGGATTGTCTTGTTAGTCGGTATAGGACTTCTGTTTGCTTGTAAGAGCAAGAGGGTAGCGGAAGCAACCTTCTCTGATTTGGATGGACGATGGGATTTGGTGGAGTTAAATGGAGAACCTTTGGCTCCTGCTGAGACCAATCCCTTTATCGAATTAGATCTTGCACGTCATATCATATCAGGAAAAGCCGGTTGTAATCGGATGATGGGGAAGATTGTATATACCCCTAAACACAGACATGTTATTCGTTTTTTAGACATCACGACAACCCGTATGGCTTGTCAGAATATGCATTTGGAACGGGCCTTTTTGGAAGCCTTGAATAAGGTTGTACGATTTGAGGCTAATGATGAAATAAGACCTATACAGACAATTGCTTTTTATGGAGCGGATAATACTCGGCTAATGGTTATAAACAAAAGATAATGGATAACAAAAAGGGGAATCTAACATGATTCCCCTTTTGGCTTATTGATAATCCGGATATAAAAGATATTTCTTTCTCAATTTTTTGTATTCATTCAATGCCGGTTGCCAACTGGCACGAATCTCCTCTTCACTCAATCCACGAACAATTTGGAAACGTAGTTGTCTGGTTCCGGCTAACGTATCAAACCACTCCGGAAGAGAGAAGAAAAAGGCCTGCTCGTCACCCGCCTTCTGATAGAAATCAAAGATGAATTTCAACGTTAATCCTCCGACAAACGGATATTCTCGCAAGTCAACTCCGTAACAAAGTTTATCCATGTGTAAAGGTTTGGTGTCGAAACCGGGTAAAGATACGGGTGTGAAGGTAAATGTTCCATATTTTTTGTCCGGTGCACCTAAAATTTGGAAAGGATAGTAAGTACCTCTTCCTACACTGATTTTGGTTGCTTCAAAAAAACAAAGAGAGGGATAAAGGCGAATCGATTGATCGTTCGGCAGATTAGGTGACGGTTTAACCGGCAACCAATAAGGATCGCCATGTTTCCAGTTTTCCATCGTAACGACATGTAACTTGCAACTATCCGGTGTACTATTTAACCATCCCTCTTTGTTAATCATGCAAGCCAACTCACCGATAGTCAAACCATGCAAAATAGGAATCGGATGCATACCTACAAATGATTTGTATTTCTCCTCTCGTATTGGCCCATCTATATAATCATTGGGATTGGGACGGTCCAACACGATAAATTCTACTTGGTTGTCTGCACAAGCCTCCATCACATAGTGCATCGTAGTGATATAGGTATAGAAACGTGCACCGACATCCTGTATATCGAATACTACCACATCTAAATCGGATAACTGTTGACTTGACGGTTTTTTATTTTTTCCATAAAGAGAGAAGATAGGTATTCCGGTTTTCATATCTTTACTATCCTTGATCTCTGCGCCGGCATCAGCCGTTCCCCGAAATCCATGTTCCGGAGCAAACACTTTTTTGATGGAAATCCCTTGTTCTAACAATACATCCAACAGATGTTTCTGTTGGCTTTCGAGGATGGATGTTTGGTTGACCACCAATCCTACCTGCTTATCTTTCAATAGTTCGGTGATAATCTCCATCCGCTCTGCTCCTAACTTCAATGGAGCCTTTTGTGGAGGGGTTACTGCTTGTACATTTGATAAAAAGAACAGGCATATCACCCCATACATATATTTTACAATTGTTTTCATCTATGATTGTTTTAAATAATAGTTCGCCACAAAAATAATGAAAATGTTTAATAATCTTTTAAATGTTCCTAATTCTTGATTTTTTTAGATGTCTGAAAAAGATTTGATAACCGGGACAAAGATAATTTTGTCTTTCAATACCATACAATGTAAGTCTTTCCAAAAGGCGGTCTTTAGGACATCCTCCCCAACAAAGCTCAACGACATCGCAATGCAGACATTTAGATGGCAGACTTTCCAATTTGTATTCTCCGAATGTCCGATTACTTTCCATTAGTTTATCTAAAGAACACTTTTGGATATTTCCCATCTGATACTCATTAAAAACATAACGGTCACATCGGTAAACATCCCCATTTTGTTCGATTGCGGCACAGTGTCCGCATACTGATTCATGTACACAAAGTCCGGCAGGTCTGTGGGTTAGGTTTCCGATAGAGGCTTCAATGATCTGGACGAACTTTTTTCCGATATCCTGTTGTTCCCATGCGTCTAACACTTCACAAAGGAAATGACCGTATGTTTCTGCCGGTACATTGAATGGAGCCATTTGGCGTGGTTCAGTCACATTTGGCGAATAAATACCCGGAGGAAGGGCTACGTTATGAGTTTTACCTGCACATTCCACGACTGGCAGGAATTGCATATAGTCCGAAATGGAACGGATAAAATGATAAACCTCTGTCCCATGTGCAGCATTTGTTGCATTCACGGTTGTGAGTGTGTTATAGGAGGTTTGATGTTTTTGCAATAGTTCGATGGCTTGCATGACTTTAGAGAAAGTCCCTTGACCGGAATAATCTTTTCTATATGTGTCGTGTAGTGCTTGGGGACCATCGATACTGATTCCGATTCGGAAATTGTTATCTGTGAAAAAACGACACCAATCCTCATTGAGTAATGTTCCGTTGGTTTGTAGTGTGTTAAGAACTTTTCGATTAGTAGCATATTTGGCTTGTAGTTGGATTGCCTTTTGAAAAAAAGCTATACCGGCAATTGTCGGTTCTCCACCATGCCATGCAAATTCGATTTCTGCTTCTGAACCATGTATCATGACAACTTGCCGGATATAAGCTTCCAGCAAGTCGTCACTCATAATCTTTGTAGAATGGTTGATTTTTTTATCCAAATAATAGCAATAGTTACAACGTAGGTTACATGCAGATCCTACCGGTTTTACTACTATTGCAAAATGACGATGTTTATTTGGCATACTTCATGATTCCTCCTCTAAAGAAAGTGGTTTCACGGCCGTCGTCAACACCAATCTCACGTTGGATAAGGTTATTCAATTTGCCGTTGTATTCTTCTACCAACTCTTTGTTATTACCTTTAGGCCAAGCTAAGTTCTCTGTTTCGTCTGATCCCATACTGTAAAGTTCTACCTCATTTTGTGCATATAATGCATCAATGTCTGTTGGAGTATTAAAGTGAATAGGAGAGAAGTAACGTGCAAATTTGTAATCTTTGGTGATGATTCCACGTAGATATCCTTTTTTCTCCAAATCAACACGTATGTCAACAATTGATTCGGAAACAGGTTCCGCTTCCATAGTTGAGTCCATCATGGAAATCATGTCGTAAACAAATAGGACACCTTGACCGTTACGTACATCTTTCGTAGGATTTTCTACTGCCGGCAAAAGACTGTATCCATGGATTCCCTCTTTAATTTGTTCCATCTCTGCTTCGTTGTCTGTTGCTATGTCAACAAAGGTTGGGGCTAAATCCAAATGAGAGGTAACATGTTCATAGGTACGACCGCCTTGATATTCAGGATGATAAACTATAAGGGGCACATGGATATTATTTTCATAGATGTTCCCTGCTTTTCCTTTTAATCCATGTTCACCCAATAGCTCTCCATGGTCAGAAGTGAAGATGATGATGGTATTTTTCATCAAATCATTATTATTTAAATGGTCAAGTAGCAGTTTTACTTGGTTATCACAATCTTGGATGCAATTGAAGTAATAATCACGGAAAGATTTCCATTTACTTTCTGAAGAAGGATTAGGTCCTGTCGCTTTTTCCCAAGAGATATAGTATTCCTTATGTGAACTTGGGCGTCCTTCCTTGTCGAAAGATTCATTCCATGTCGAAGGAATCGGTGTCGGGTATGTTTTTTGATATACCGGAGTGTTGGGAGCTGTAGTTGCTTGACCAAATATACCGGATTTTTCCTCGTTGTAATACATGATATCATGCGGATTGATAAAATTGACGGCCAAAAAGAATGATTTTCCGTTTGTGTTTAATTCTTTTCCTTTGGTTGACAACCAATTGCACGCACTTTTTGCTATTGTCTCATCTTCATGGAATCCTTCTAATGGAGAACCATACATATCACCTTCTGTCCAATCCGAAAAACCATATTCTTCGAGGGATTTATCTCCTTCGGAGATGTGCCATTTTCCTTTGTATGCTGTATAATAACCCGCTTCGCGCATCATGTCCCCAACGGTTTTTAAATCTTTGCTCATGTTGGGCTGGCAGGTTAGATTGGTATTATCCATCATGTGTGTTTCTGTTACATGACGACCTGTGTAAATAACGGAACGGGAAGAGGTTGATACATTGGAGCATGAATAGTGTTTTTCGAACGTTGTTCCTATTTGGCGAAGACGTTCGCGAGCAGCGTAGTCACTTCCTTGTGGATAAGATTCCATATAAGCCTCTTGGTCTACTGTAATGAATACAATGTTATAATTTCCGTCAGCGTTGACTTCCGGAGTTACCAATAGGATGTCAGAAGTATCAGAACAACTTGTTAAGATTAATGCTGTTGGCATTAACCGTGTTACTTTTTGTATAATGAGTCTCTTTGGACTATGGAGCATATCGTTTTCTATTTTAGATTGTTATGGCACAAAAATAATGAAACTTTTTATAATGGAAAATCTATATAAAAGTAAATAGAAATTAGTCG
>JAFYOM010000046.1 GCA_017560165.1 Parabacteroides sp. | reverse complement strand
GTCATTAATTGCTTTCTTAAACAGATTGAAACGTTTGGTATATTCATTCCCATAATTTTCACTTCCGATTTCCACATATTTCAATCCGAAAGGTTCCGGATGCCCTTGCTGAGCACGTAAAGATCCCAACAACGAATCAGCCGGTTCATTTGCATAAGCTATAGCATCTAAAGCTTCCTGTACCAACTTATTCATTGCTGTAATATCCTCATATCGTGGACGACGATTCTGATTGGTAATACCACTATTTATTACATAGATAGGTTCTGCATCCAAATCTTCACACATTTGTAGATACTCATGAAAACCTAATCCATTTGTAGATCCATACGCCCATATATTCCAAAAATGTTTACGTTGATCTATCGGACCAATCGTTTCACGCCATATAGGGAAAGTTCCCGCGGTATATCCTTCGACAAAACGACCTCCGGGGAAACGGATAAATTGAGGATTCAAAGCTGCAATCTGTTCCATCAATTCCGGACGACAACCATTTGAATGTTCTTTCCAAGTCTTTTGAGGAAACAAAGAGACTACATCTAACCAAAAAACGGTCGAACTATCAGCTGTTATAGCTAAGACTGCTTGATTAGTCGTTTCTGTAGCAGTAAATGTATGTGTATATTTTTTCCATTCAAATATAGGGGCTATTTGAAAATGGTCACTGTATAATTTTTGTCCTGACGAATCTGCTAAAACCAAATTTAGGGTTTTCGGATTAACAGAGGATCCCCCCTTTATATAAAAGGATAAATCATATTTTTCACCTTTACGAATCGGAATACCATTATACCCTTCAGCAATTACACCTCCCTTACCGATTTCAGGAGATGCTGATACCGAGACCAATAACGAACGTCTATTCTTTTCATTAATCAACTCTTTAGTATCAGGATAAATATAAGAGGTCGGAGAATAACGACGCCATCCCGGTATAGAATCAGCCTTGAGAAAAGGAATGGTCCATCCATTCGGGGTGATTAAAACCTTACGTACAGGATCAAACGGACAGTTTAACGGGGGTACTCCATCCTCAAAACTTCGGTTCTGTATCAGTTCGGCATAAATTCCTCCATCTATTGCATGATTTATCTCTTCAATAGTCAAACCGTATAACTCTTTATTGACAGGGAAAGCTGTTCCATCCATTTCTATCTGAATGGAGGAAGTTATAGGCATCTCCGGACGACAGCCTACCAATATTGCAACAAGGATAAGAGTTATATAGAATTTCATTTTACAAAATTACTGGATATATTCAATATTTGTATCATGTTTAACCTCTCTTTAAAATTGAAAATAAATAAAAGGTTGTACACCGGCACTTTTAAATTGTACGACGGTAAAGATTGCCAATGCCAATATAACTGCTTGCACAAACAATGGTGAATCTGTAACAATCCGTTGCATCCGATTTTCCCACTGCTTAGGCATGAAATGGAGGATATAACCTATTATCATCAAAAGACAGACTCCTTTATAACCATGTATAAACTGCATAAACACCTCCGGATGGAAATTGGTTCCAATCTGTGTCAATATCTCACCTACTGTTTGCATCGAATCAGCACGGAACATAATCCAACCTAAACAAACCAAATGGAAGGTAAAAATGATTCCTAATACTCTTCTCCAAGGTTTCATCTCCGATCCCACCTGTTTAAAACTACTAAAACGTCCCATTACAAATTTATGGATGGCCAAAGCTATACCATGCCATGCTCCCCACAATATAAAACTGACAGAAGCACCGTGCCATAAACCTCCTAATAACATGGTGATAAACAAATTAAGATAGGTCCGGAACTTACCTTTTCGGTTTCCTCCCAAAGAGATATACAAATAGTCTTTCAACCATGAAGAAAGTGATATGTGCCAACGTCTCCAAAACTCCGTAATCGTAGCTGATTGATAAGGAGAATCAAAGTTTATATTAAATCGGAATCCCAACAACAACGCAATCCCTATAGCCATATCCGAATAACCGGAAAAATCACAATAGATTTGTAACGCATATCCATAAACTCCTAACAAATTTTCTACTCCCGTATACAACAGAGGTGCATCAAAAATACGATCAACAAAATTCAAGCTGATATAATCTGATATAACACTCTTTTTGAATAGACCACATAG
>JAFYOM010000407.1 GCA_017560165.1 Parabacteroides sp. | reverse complement strand
GCTCTTCATTTAACAGTAGGGACAGATATAAACCCTTTACATACTGACAATTTTAAATTAATCAGCTTTGAACCTATTTTATATGGAGCTAAGAAATTAGGTCTTCAGATACAAACAAGATATGAAATTTCAAACAATGCTGGAGAAGATATTTGTAATATTGTCAACAATGAGGGGTATGACTTCTTACTTGTTGGATCCGGAATTTCTTATAGCAACTCCCCAGAAGATATAGAAGCGAATCGTTATCGTACATCTTTTTACAATCGTTTCATCCGTCGTTTTAAAGCTCCGGAATATTGGTTTTATCCGGGAGATTTGCTGAAAGATAAAACGAAAACATTTATTGCTCGCAGTCATTGTGATGTTGGCGTTTTCATCAATCGTAACTTCATAAAAGCGTCCAGTATAATTATTATACTTAGTAATGAAGATGAGTTTTACCTTTTGGATTATGCCAAAACTTTATTAAAAAGTACACATGGTTCAGTTTCTATTTTGAACAGAGCAACAACAACGGCTATAGGATATACTCAAATAACAAATACGGTTAAAGATTTCATAACTTCTATTCCAAGAGCAAGTTTGCTTCCGGATAAAGATTTAACTCCTGAGTTATTCAATGGATTCAATTTTATGTTAGTTGGATATAACACGTGGAATGATATATCAGAACATCGCAAAGAGGCTTTACAAAAAATGCCTTCAACTTTAATCTTGAACAAATATCGAGAAACAACTAATATTTCAATCTAAAAGCCCCAATAAAGACTATCTTATCCTTTCGAATCTGCAGCCTTTGCTTTTCCCTCATCCGGATACGGATAAATAACCTTCTTTGTCATCTGCTGTTCATAAGATGCTAATTTCTCATTACAAACCCGATACGTTATCTTTTTTAAATATTCAATGCGAGAAAGTAAATATTCCAATTGTTCACGAGTTATTTTATAATCTTTATTATAACGAGCATCTATATAAGCACTACACAACAAACTAAAACAGTCATTTGCTTCAGGAGTATCCAACGGAAAGACAGCAGATAATTCACGATCAAATCTCTTCACCATCGCGGCCAATTCTTCTAACTTGTGATTCTTAGGACGATAATTTGTCCAAACAAGTAAAATTACACAATAGAATTTTTCACATGCTTGATGCAGTAAAAAAGCTGCATTCATCCAATCTTCTTTCTGTAAAAAATAAGAAGAGACTGAATCCAACATACTAACAGCCGAAGGATAATAACGTTCAAATTCAACTTTAGCAAACTCCTTTATTTCAGAAAAATTCAAAATACGTGGAGAAGTCAACTTAAATTGTTTATCATCATACAATAAGATCCCATCCCGTACTATCTCCGTAAAAAAATAATGAGAGTTTCCTAAATTCTGATTTAAAGATTTTATATTTTCAACAATAAAACGAGGAGTAGCATGACGACGCCAAGAAAAGTGTTTATGATAAGTTTCTATTAATTTATGTCGAAGTATTTCTTCCGTTATTTTTGTATTCAAATTAGAAATAACGACTAATATATCATAATCACTTTGATAAGAAGTATGAACACCAAACTCATATCTTTCATCCCAAATCACATACGAGTCACGGGCATAACTACCATACAATATCACCATGTTGGCATCTTTCACATAGTGACGAATCAAGCGAAGTATAAAGCTCAACTCCTCTCTTGTTTCTCGTGGTAAATATCCTATTGTCCGTTTCATACTCTAATGCTTGTTATTGCAAAGTGGATGTAGCTACTTTGCAATGACAAGAGAATTTATTAATCCAATTTCAAAACAGCCAAGAAAGCCTTCTGAGGAACTTCTACCGTTCCAATCTGTTTCATTCGTTTCTTACCCTCTTTCTGTTTTTCTAATAATTTACGTTTACGAGAAATATCACCTCCATAACATTTAGCAGTCACATCCTTACGTACCGCCTTAACTGTTTCACGCGCAATAATTTTTGCACCAATAGCAGCTTGGATTGCGATATCAAATTGCTGACGAGGTATCAATTCTTTCAACTTCTCACACATACGTCGTCCAAAAGTAACACTGTTATCAATATGTGTTAAAGTAGAAAGAGCATCAAC
This sequence comes from Parabacteroides sp., assembly GCA_017560165.1. GTDB lineage: Bacteria > Bacteroidota > Bacteroidia > Bacteroidales > Tannerellaceae > Parabacteroides. The sequence continues at coordinate 2,882 of JAFYOM010000407.1, read as the reverse complement.
AGGTTCACCATTCAACAAGATATCCAATTTAACCAACTTACTTGGACGGAAATCATGAATATGATAGTCAAAAGAGGCATATCCTTTGGATATACTCTTCAATTTATCATAGAAATCAATCACGATTTCTCCTAATGGCATATCATAATGAATCTCTACACGATCCCCAGAGATGTATTCCTGCTTAAGTAAAATACCACGCTTACCCAAACAAAGCGTCATAATCGGACCAATAAAAGAGGTATTGGTGATAACTGATGCTCGAATATAGGGTTCATCAATATGATCTATCAAGGTAGGATCAGGTAAACCACTCGGATTATGTACCTCCTTACAATTTCCTTTCTTATCATATACTTTATAAGATACGTTAGGAACAGTCGTAATAACATCCATATTAAACTCACGATCCAAACGTTCTTGTACAATTTCCATATGTAATAGTCCTAAGAAGCCACAACGAAAACCAAATCCTAATGCAGCAGAACTCTCCGGTTGAAATGTCAATGAAGCATCATTCAATTGAAGTTTTTCCAATGAAGCACGCAAATTTTCAAAATCTTCGCTATCAATTGGATATACTCCGGCAAACACCATCGGCTTTACCTCTTCAAAACCGGCAATCGCATCTTTTGCAGGACGAGCAACATGCGTAATCGTATCCCCTACACGAACTTCTCGAGATGTTTTAATACCCGATATGATATAACCTACATCACCTGTTCTAATCTCATTACGAGGAGACATCGTTAGTTTTAAAACCCCCACCTCATCGGCATCATATTCTTTTCCGGTTGCTATAAACTTAACATGATCACCCTTTTTTATAACTCCATTCACCACTTTGAAATAGGCAATAATACCTCGGAATGAATTAAAAACAGAATCAAAGATCAAACATTGAAGAGGAGCTTCCGGATCACCTTTTGGAGCCGGAACTTTTTCTACGATGCTATTCAAAATTTCATAAACACCTTCACCGGTTTTACCGCTCGCTCTTAAAATATCTTCACGCGGACATCCTAACAATTCCACAATCTGATCTTCTACCTCATCCGGCATGGCACTTGGTAAATCAATTTTATTCATGACAGGAATAATCTCCAAGTCATTTTCAATAGCCATATACAAGTTTGAAATGGTCTGCGCCTGAATACCTTGCGCCGCATCGACTATCAACAAAGCCCCTTCACATGCAGCAATAGAACGAGAGACTTCATAAGAAAAGTCAACATGTCCCGGAGTATCAATCAGATTTAAGATATAATCTTCTCCTTTATAATGATACTTCATCTGAATGGCGTGACTCTTGATTGTTATACCACGTTCACGTTCAAGATCCATATCGTCCAACACTTGAGCCTGTAAATCTTTTCCTTCTACAGTCTTTGTGTACTCCAATAAACGATCGGCCAAGGTACTTTTACCATGGTCAATATGAGCTATAATACAGAAATTGCGGATATTCTTCATCTAACTATTTTTTAGTTTCGCAAAGATAATGTTTTTTTCAGAAATTTTTCTCATTTGCCAAATTCCACATATTAAGGAAAGAGGCCTTCGTTATATCAACTAATTTTTCCCAATTAATTTTATGCACATGATCTCCCGGCATATGATAATCCGGATGACCATCTGTATGATACCAAATCACAGGAATATCTAACAATGCGAAAGAAGCATTATCACTACCTCCCACCGGTTTATCCCACGGACGATAATCCGGAGAAAGTTTTAAACCATATTGCTTAATATCTTTTGCTAACCAATCTCCAAAGATCGGATGAGACGCTGTATAAAAATAGACAACATGCGTAGGTTTAGTTTCATCATTATTTCGTCCAATCATATCATAATTCAAATATCCTTTTACCTTATCAATTTCAGGAAATGTTTGAACAAAATATTTAGAGCCTAATAAACCTTTTTCTTCTCCGTCCCAAAAGGCAAAGATTACGGTTCTTTCAGGTTGTACTCCCGTGGCAATAAAAGCTTTTGCAACTTGTAATACAGCCGACACTCCAGACGCATTATCATCTGCCCCATTATAGATTTGATCTCCATTTAATAACGGATCAACACCCAAATGATCATAATGAGCACCAATAATAACATATTCATTCGGATTTTTCCCCTCTATTTTTCCGATGATATTATTCAATGCTAATTTCCGATATGTATCTTGCTTTATTTGTGTAATCGAATCGGGATGTACCTGAAAACGTCCTTTTTTCTGCCTCTCTCTACCGTAAGCCTCAAACGGTTGATAATAACTATCATTTAAAGATTCTATTCCCAACATTTTCAAATTGGAAACAATATATTCACCTGCAATATTTCCTCCTCGTGAACCGGCCTCACGTCCTTCTAAAAGATCACTTGCTAAAAAACTGATATAAGCTTCTGCATTCACTTTATTAATTACCTTCAATCCTTTTTTTTCCGGTGATTCAGCCCACACCCCAATAGAAAGTACTACCAAAGACAAAAATAAAATGGTTCTTCTCATTCCTAATCCTACATTCATATAGATCATACTCTTTTTATAGGCAAAGGTAACACTCTACTCATACTAAAAATCTTATGAAAACTAAAAAAGCTCAAACTTTGACAGGCTTATCTTTTCTCAAAATTATATAACATTAAAAAACTTGAGTGCCTTATAAATACCATCTTCATCAACAGAATCTGTTACATAATCAGCATATTTTTTTACCTCATCAGAAGCATTACCCATCGCAACCCCCAGTCCGACATGACTCAACATCTGTATATCATTTCCTCCATCTCCAAAAGCCATACATTCATCCAATCCAATATGAAAATGTTCCAACATTTTATCAATCCCCACACGTTTACTGATACCCATAGATACAACATCT
>JAFYOM010000406.1 GCA_017560165.1 Parabacteroides sp. | reverse complement strand
CTTTTATTGCTTCAATATTGTCTAATGAAACGATAATATTAGCATTTGCTTCTTTTATTTTTTCTAATGTTTTTTCTGATTGTGCTGTACATGTAATATCTGTATCTTTGAATAGGCGTCCTTTGGCTAAACCTTTAGCGATTGCTCCCCCCATATTACCTGCACCTATGATTGTAATTTTCATGAGAAAGTCATTCTTTTAGTCTTTAATTATTGTTTTTTTCTTTTCTAAAGGTCACAAATGTAAGTAAAATAATCGGTTCTCTGGAATTCGTATTGTATCTTTGCTCACAAATTATAATTTTAAAGCATATAAAAGATGAAAAAACTTTTAACTGTTGCCGCTTTGGGAATGTTTTGTGTAAGCGGTATGGCTCAAGAAGCTAAAAATCAGAAAGAAGAAGGTTTCGTTTTTACGACTGTAAAAGAAAATCCGATTACTTCTGTTAAAAATCAGAATCGTGCCGGAACTTGTTGGTGTTATTCTTCTATGGCATTTTTAGAATCTGAATTACTTCGTATGGGAAAGGGTGAATATGATTTCTCTGAAATGTTTATAGTACATAATACCTATTTAGATCGTGCAGATAGAGCTGTTCGTACACATGGTGATGTCTCTTTCTCTCAGGGAGGTTCTTTCTATGATGTATTATATGGCATGGAAAAATTTGGATTAGTTCCAGAAGAAGAAATGCGTCCGGGTGTTATGTATGGTGATACATTGAGTAATCATACTGAACTTTCTGCTGTAAGTGGTGCGATTGTGAATGCTATCGCTAAGGGTAAGTCACGTAGCTTGCAGTCTGATAAAAATAATGTTTTGTTATGGAAAAAATCAATTGAGGCTGTTCATGATATTTATTTAGGAGAACGTCCTGAAAAGTTTACCTATAAAGGTAAAGAATATACTCCACAGTCATTTTATAAATCTACAGGTTTGAATGCAGATGATTATGTTTCTTTAACATCTTATACACATCATCCATTCTATTCTTCTTTTGTACTTGAAATTCAAGATAACTGGCGTTGGGCTGAATCATATAACTTGCCAATTGATGAGTTTATGGAAGTTTTTGACAATGCAATTATGAATGGATATACTATTGCTTGGGGTTCTGACGTAAGTGAAACTGGTTTTACTCGTAACGGTATTGCTGTTATGCCTGATCAAGAAAAAGTTCAGGAATTGAGTGGCTCTGATATGGCACATTGGTTAAAATTAAAACCGGAAGAAAAGAAATTAAATACTAAGCCACAACCACAGAAATGGGTGACTCAAGAAGAACGTCAGTTGGCTTATGACAATTTTGAAACAACAGATGATCATGGTATGTTGATTTATGGTATTGCAAAAGACCAAGAAGGAAATGAATATTATATGGTGAAGAATTCTTGGGGTAAAGCAAGTAAATATGAAGGTCTTTGGTATGCTTCTAAAGCATTTGTTCGTTACAAAACTATGAATATTGTGGTTCATAAAAATGCACTTCCTAAAGCAATTAAAGCTAAATTAGGTATTAAATAATTTTTTTATTCTCAAAAATAAGGAAAGAGACGTTTCAGCTTATCTGAAAACGTCTCTTTTTGTATATAAATATGTTGTGCAAAGATCTATACTTATTCTTCCAATATTAATGTATAGTTCAGATTGGATGGCGCTTTTTGCAAATCTTGATTCAACATGGTTAAACTATCTCCTTCCACTAAGAAGTAAAATACCATACTGCCATCACTTGGTATTAATTCATAAACAATCGCTTCTGCATTAGAAGGAGTACCTTTTCGCACTTTTCGTTTTCCGGTAGAGGTGAATGTTTGATTATCTCCATTATTTGCTTCCCAGTAGGTTGCATCTAATTCATATACTCCATCTCCATCCATATCTTGATAGTACATGACTAAATCATAAACAATACCTGGTCCATCTGCCGCAGGAATAGTTCCTTTATATTTTTTCTTTATAACAGCACCTTTTTTAGGATCGACTTTGAGAGAATCGCGCATATTTACTGTTTTATCTTTTTTTGTTTTAACAGTAGGAAGTACAGGTAATGCGGATGCTTCAGGAATTGCTTCTGATATGGTATAAGTCTCTTCTTCTACTAATACAGGAACATTTTCTGTTTTCTTTTTGTTACAAGCGGCTAATATTGCTGCTATTGCAACTAGGATAAAATACTTTTTCATTATACTCTTTCTATTTTTAGTTTGAGAATCTTTTTGAGTATAACAGATATTTTAGGCTTTTTGTTTTTGCAGATTGTCTCTTATAAATAATTAAATATGTAATATTTTTCAGTAAATTCGCCTCATAATGCAGCGTTTTGCCTTATTTATGCATCTATCTAAATATAACTAAAAAGGAAATAACAATGAAAAGGTCGGTATTTTTTTTAATTGTATTTTTTTGTTTGGCAGTATCTCTTCTAATTACTGGTTGTAGCAGTTGGGATTCTGAAGATGTAAAGTTTAGGCAGGATGAGAATGGTGATTGGATTTTGTTTGATGTAGAGAGAATCTCTAAATCCAAATTTGATCAATTGGTTGTAGGGTATGGATGGAAATATTTTGAAAGTCATGAAATAGGTAAAGATGGTAAGTGTATAGAGAAAGAGTTTTATGAAGGCTTGAACGGTGGTGGTCCTTCTGAATATTTTTTTACGAAAGATACACTCACTTCGTTTTTTTCTTATGTAGGTCTTTATTCTTGTTATAAAGAAAGATCTTTTCTTTATAGAGAAGAAGATAATCGTATTATAATGGAAGATGATGTACTGAAATTTCAAATAGTGAATGTGGATAATCGTTTCCTTTATGTGATAGAATCTTATGGCTCTAAATTCTTGTATGCTATTTATGAAAAAATGACTGAAGAAGAATTAATGGAATGTAGAGAGGTTTATTCAAAAAATATAGATCATACAAGAGGATCTGTTCATTTTAAGAAAGAAGAAAACGGAGAGTGGTTCCTACCAGGTGTTACAGCTATCTCTAAAGAAAGATTCAATGAAAAGATTGTTGGAAATGGTTGGGACTATATGTGTACTTATAAAATTGAAAGTGATGGTACTTGTGCCATAGGTGAATATTATAATGGAATGATTGGAAAATCTCCTTCCTTCTATTATTTTGACAAAGAATGTGTAACTACATTTTTCTTTTATGATGCTATACCTGCTACTTGTTATAGAAAACAATCCTATTCTTATGTAGAGAATGATAATAGTATTATCAAGGTTGGAAATTCGCCTACCTTTATGAGAATTATTTATATAAGTGATTATTTTTTTGAGGCGATAGAATATTTAGGATATAACGATAAAGAAGGTCATATTTATGGTTACTCTATATTTCAAAAAATGTTTCCAGAAAGATTAGATGAGGTAAGAGAAAAATACGCTACGAACTTTGATGAGTTATAATAAAATAGAAGAAAATAGTAATAAAGACTTAAAGTAAAAATACCATGCAAAATTTAGTAAATCGATTTGTATTAATAGCATTTTTATCGTGCTTTTGTCTGTTCATGCAAGCTGAAGAAAAGAAACCTTTCGGTTTGATGACTGATTTGATAGAACATTCGGAGCGAACATGGCAAAATGGATATGCTTCTACTGTTCGAGTTTGGGATTTGGATACGGCAATAGAACCGTTGCAATATGCTGCAATTCGTTCAACTCATCCCTCTTTTTCTTGGATTGTACCCGGAAATAAACAGAATACACGTCAGATTGCTTATCAACTAATTCTTTCAGATAATAAAGCTGATATAGAAAGTGGAAAGGGGAATGTTTGGGATAGTGGATTGGTAAATAGTGATCAATCGGTAGCGATTAATTATAATGGAAACGCATTAGAACCTAATAAAACCTATTTTTGGCGAGTAAAGACTACGACTAATACTGAAGGAGAAAGTGCTTGGTCGGATATAAAAGCTTTTCGTACAGCAAATAAACTTTCGAAATATGAAGTAACGACCTATCCGCAGGTGAAGACAATGGAATCTCCTGTTTCTATGAAAGAACTTCAACCGGGAACTCGCTTTATTGATTTTGGTAAAGATGCGTTTGGTCAGTTGGTCTTGACATTATCTTCTGAAGGAGCAAAGGATTCTGTTATTGTGCATTTAGGAGAATGTGTGTTGAACGGACGGGTACAAAGAGATCCCGGTAAATCAACAATTCGTTATCATCGTTATGCATTAGCTTTAATGGAGGGTACACATACTTATCGTATTAAAGTTAAGAAAGATCAACGAAACACAGGATCTGCAGCTGTTTTGATCCCTAATTATGTGGGTGAAGTGTTACCTTTCCGTTATTGTGAAATAGAGGGATATGATGCTGCTTTGCCAATAACGGCTGTGGTTCGTGAGACTGTTCATTATCCATTTAATGAAAAAGCTTCGGCTTTTGAATGTTCAAATGATATTTTAAATCAGATTTGGGATCTTTGTAAATATTCTATGCGTGCAACTTCTTTTTTAGGAATTTATGTGGATGGTGATCGAGAACGTATTCCTTATGAAGCTGATGCAATTATTAACCAGTTGAGCCATTATGGAGTTGATCGTGAATATGCAATCGCACGTCGTTCCCATGAGTATTTGTTACAACATCCGACTTGGCCAACCGAATGGATTCTTCAGGCGGTAACAATTGCTTGGTTTGATTATTTGTATACAGGAGATAGTCGTTCATTAAACGCATGTTATGAACATTTAAAGCCACGAGTATTGATGGCGTTACGTGAAAAAAATGGGTTGATTAGTACCTCTACAGGCTTGCAGACTCCGGAGTTTGTGAAATCTATTCGTATGAATCGAGAGATTATGGATATTGTGGATTGGCCTCATTATAAACCGAATCAGAAGAAACGCGAAGTAATGGGGGAAGCGGATGATTTCTATTTTACTGATTACAATGCTGTAACGAATGCATGGCATTATGAAGCATTGAATTTGATGGGTGAAATTGCCAGTACATTGGGTAAATCATCTGATGCAAGTTATTATAAAGAGGAGTCTGAAAAATTTAAGCAAGTCTATTTGCGTGCGTTTTTTGATAATAAAAAGGGATATGTAAGAGATGGGTTAGCTGAAGATACTGACCATGCTTCACTCCATGGAAATATGTTTCCTTTGGCTTTTGATATGATTCCTAAAAATAAGCAAGCAAAAGTGGTTGAGTTTATAGAAAGTAGAGGTATGGCTTGCAGTGTTTATGGATCACAATTCTTGATGGATGCTTTGTATAAGGCAAATGCGGCTGATTATGCGTTACACATGTTGACTAAAACAGATGATAGAAGTTGGTATAATATGATAAAAGTAGGTTCTACTATCTCTTTAGAAGCATGGGATAATAAGTATAAACCGAATCAAGACTGGAATCATGCATGGGGTGCAGCTCCGGCAAATACAATTCCTCGTCATTTAATGGGGATAGAACCGATTACTCCGGGTTTTGGAACAATCCGAATTAAACCACAAGTCGCTTCTTTAGAATGGGCAAAAGCAACTGTTCCGACAATTCGTGGAGCCGTACAAATGTCTGTGGAAAATAAAGAGAATAAATATGTGCTGAAGGTAACTATACCTGCAAATATGGATGCTGAAGTTTATTTACCATTGCCAAATGGAAAGTTTCAAGTAACCAATAATGGATATCCTATAAAAGTGAAAAAAATGAAGGATGAACCTTTCTTATATGTCGGGAAAGTAGGTTCTGGAAATTATACATTTGTCGTTGAGTAGTAAGTCTT
>JAFYOM010000405.1 GCA_017560165.1 Parabacteroides sp. | reverse complement strand
TATTGAAAACGAATAGTTTTATTGTTTGTAAAATCATAATCGACACTAATAAGAGCACTTTGACCAAGAATAGCTGCCGCACTAAAAATCCATTTATCCGATGTACGAAGTCTGTAATCCGTATAAAAATCAGTTGGAGTTGCAGCTTCTCTATCCATATCAGGATTAGAAGGGTCTATCGGATTTTGCTTATCGGTATAATAATCAAAAATAAAAGCTCCGGCTTCTGCGGAATAATAATTCGTCATCTTATACCATGTTGGAGAATTATAAGCAACCCCCAAACGTAAAAAATCTGTAGGGCGAGCAATTAAACCCAAATTAAAAGAATATCCTGTACCTTCTACTGAATTATAATTATCCCAATAAAGGCGATCACTAAAACCTATCGATTCAGCCTCACTATTAAAATATCCGAAATTTTCATCATAAACAGTACTTGTACTATAATTTACATCGGTAATGGCTAATGTAGCTCCTATAAAAAAGGTATTAGAAACATTAGCAGCCAATGAGATATCATACTGATCGATTGCTCCCTTCTCAAATATAGACAAATCAGCTGTTTGTACTTCTAACGGTTGCCATTGGTGTCGATCATCCCAATAACCAAAAGGAGAATAGAATGAACCTGCTTTACCACGATTATCTGTATCTATCAACCCCGCATTATAAGCTAAAGTCGGTAACCAATCATGACTCTTGTATGGATTATATGAATTCGTTGACCACAAATCATTCCCCGTCAATCCTATTCCAGAAGAAGGGTCCATACTTAAATTGGTATATCCGGCCAAATAATCAGAAATAGAATTTCCACCTGCACCTCTCCCCATGCGATATTGGCGGCTATAATTTTTTACCCGATTATAAGCAAAACCGACATTCCAACTGACTAAACCTTCATCATTTCCTGTAGGGAAATAACCGACATAAGCAATATTATCAAAATTAAACTTTGTCTTATCATCATTCATTTTAGTTCCAGACCAATTGGTATTGGTTTTTATAGAAGAGAGACTGATACTTGTAACCACCTCTGAACTACGATAAATAGCCAAACCAGCCGGATTTGTACTCATGGAAGAGATGTCACCTCCCAATGCACCAAAGGCACCACCCATAGATAGGTAACGAGCAGTACCATTTAAATCATATTGCGAAAATCTATAGGCATCCATTTCTCCTTGAGCAAAGAGATTTCCTCCTCCCCATATCCATGCAGACACCAATAATCCTAAAACTTTTTTCATACTTTAATATTCTATTATTTAAAATACAAGGACACGCCTTTACGTGTCCTTAAAAAATTACGCTTCTATATATTTATCGACTACGGCCACCACCACTGGAACGGCTACCTCCGCCTCCACCAAAGCTACCACCGGAAGAACGAGAACTACCTCCAAAAGAAGAACCACTCATTGAACTTCTACTACTACTTCTAGATGGCGTATAAGATGAACTACTTCTCTGAGTAGTTCCTGTATTATTATAAGAACGAGATGAACTACTACTTCTGGAAGGTGTAACAGCATTTGAGGAACGAGTACTTGAATTATCACGAGATATACGCGTACGTCCACTTGCTGAAACTGAAGAAGATGTTGAATTTGAAGATCTTGTTGAAGTTCCAACACTTGAACGAGAACTTGTTCCAATTGTAGTTCGTCCATTTACTCCACTAGAAGAACGTCTTGTTGTTTGATTTTCACTTTTTAATGAAGTGGTATTTCCACGCCCTACTGATGTCCGCGTTCCAGCAGTAGTTCGAGTTCCAACTGATGAAGAGCGAACACCGCCTGTATTCGCTAAAGAACGACGACCAACAGATGTTCTTGAACCAACATAATTCGGTTGATAAGGAGAAACATGATGGTGGTGATGATAATGGGGATAATAATAACTCGGTCCCCAATAAGCAGGCCCCCAGTAAGATGGTCCCCAATAACCTGCATAGAAACCACCCCAACCCCAACTATATCTCCAATAAGGGCTATAATATCCCCAATAACGAGCCGGACTATAATACCAAGGATCATACCATCCTCCGTACCAACCACCATACCAACCACCGGTATACCAAGGATCAAACCAACCACTATATCCCATATTGATATTCACATTGATATTGGTATAATCATCTGAATAGTCTGTATCATACGCATAATATCCATCACTTAGATACAGATTTACTTGATCAGCTCCGGCAATCGTAATTTTACTGGGTGAGTGATAACGTACAATACGTTCGGTATATTCCGTATCAGAACGACGGTCTGACGTTTCAACATTAACAGTTTCCGGTTCTAGACTTTCTGATTCCTCTACCTCAACAGAAGAATAACGACGATTGTATTCATCCACATCACGTTCTTGAATCAAAGTAGTTGCAAATTCATTTTTATTATCATTTGTATACGTTGAAACAGAAGCGACAGCTGTACTATCCACTTTCTTTGTTTGAACTACTTTTCCTTCTGTTTGTTGTTTTTTATCTTTTTTCCCTGAAGAGAAATACACATCATCTATAAACACTTTTTGTGCTGTCCCATTAAAGACAGTAAAAAGCATCATCATCAAAAAGATTAATTTCATGGATTTCATTTTCATATCTCCTCTACTTTTAAATATTCTACATTTATTAGACTTAAAAAGGATAGACTGGTTTAATCTTTGCCTTTATATTCCAAACAAACCACACCATTTTATCCGCAAATATAGATGTTTCCTAATTGTTTACAAGCAAATACAGATACTTTAACCATCCTATAAACTTATTTCCTTTTTCTAATCTCATGTAGAGAAGATGCACAATTACCCCCAAAAGCTGCTGCTATTTATATTTTTTAAGGAAAGATTATTGTTTCACAAAAATTAAACGAGTTAAATCATACCCTCTCTGTTCTACACTTCGTAAAATTTTTTTATATAAAGTTACATCCATCTGCGGAGTACGGCTTAATATCCATAGATATTTATCAGAACTACTGCCAATCACTGCATATTGATAATTATCGTCTAATTCTAAAATATAGAAATCAGCATAAAACCAAAGAAAAAAAGAAACTTTCAGACGTCCGGGAAAACGAATGGGATCAGGCTGCTTGGCTTTTCCTACAATTTTTTTTACTAAACCATTCTTTATTCCTTGATTGATTACTTTTATTTTTCCATCCTCCAACAGTATATAATCAGCAGTCACGTGGGTCATATCTTTTTCAAACCGATGATCATATCGAGCAATTTCATACCATCTACCCATAAATTTAGATACATCTAAAAAACTTACAGTTGAAAAATCGACTTTATTGCTTCGTTCGTTTTGAGCTCGACATGAGAAACAAGTCCAAACTCCCCATAAAAGAGATAACAGATAGAGTTTACGATAAAAATATTCATAACACTTTTCTTTAACCATATAATATAAACAACTGTTGCTTCTAATTTGTTCAATATGATCTGAACAATAGATTTAAATAGTACTAAAAAACTTTATATTATATATGTTTAAAGAACCATTCTTAAGAGAAAGTAGGAGATACAATCATAAATCACATACCATATAAAAAAACAAAAAGAGGCCATTACGTTATGACCTCTTTAAGTACAAATACGAATTTATTTCGGTTCAATCTTTATCATTAAATGATCCTTAGGTATTTGATTACCTTCCGTTACATTTACTTCAACAACTCTTCCGGAAACTGGTGCTACAATTTGATTGTACATCTTCATCGCTTGATGAATCAATAACAACTGACCAACCTTTACCTCCTGTCCTACTGAAACCTCCAATTTCACAATAGTTCCAGGCAAAAGAGAAATCACATCTCCGATAAAAGGTTTATGCCATACTTTACGATTTTTATATTTTGTAGTCAGTTTCGTTTTATATTTACGAGCTGTCACAGCAAAATCAACCCATTCATTTTCTTTTTGTTCCATATTCAAACCTTTTAAATTAGAATGGAGGTAAGCCATGTTTCTTTGCTGGTCTGTATTCCTCTTTTAATACAGATAATTTCAAAGCATGAAGCAACAATGCACGTGTTTCTTTTGGTTCAATCACTGAATCAATGAAACCTCTTGATGCTGCCACATACGGATTCGCAAATTTTTCTATATACTCTTTAACTTTTTCCTGACGCATAGCTTCTTGATCTTCAGCCTCCATTATTTCCTTTCGGAAGATAATATTAGCAGCACCTTCCGGTCCCATTACTGCAATTTCAGCAGTAGGCCAAGCAAACATAAAGTCTGCACCTAAATGTCTAGAGTTCATTGCGATATAACCACCACCATAAGCTTTACGCAAAATCACTGTTATCTTTGGAACCGTAGCTTCAGAATAAGCATATAAAACCTTTGCACCATGACGAATTACACCGGCATGTTCCTGATCAACACCTGGTAAATATCCAGGCATATCTTCCAATGTTATAATTGGAATATTGAATGAGTCACAGAAACGGATGAAACGAGCTGCTTTATCAGCACTATCACAATCCAATACACCGGCTAACACCATTGGCTGGTTAGCAACAAAACCAACAGTTTCACCACCCATACGACCAAAACCAATCACAATATTTGCAGCCCACATTTCTTGAATTTCCAAGAAGTCAGAATCATCTGCAATACATCTGATTACATCGCGTACATCATACGGTTGTTTGGGATCAACAGGAACTACAGTTTCTATATTTAAATCTGTTTTTGGTTCCTTCGATTCAAATGATTTTGCTCGTTGCTGATTATTCCAAGGAATAAAAGTTATCAAACGCTTTACTTGTTCAAAACATTCCTGTTCGCTCAATGCATAGAAGTGTGCATTTCCGGTTGTCTCTGCATGTACACGAGCACCACCTAAATCTTCCATAGAAATATCTTCACCCAAAACAGTCTTGATCACGTTCGGGCCAGTAATAAACATCTTAGATATATTTTCTACTACGAACACAAAATCTGTTAAAGCAGGAGAATAAACAGCACCTCCAGCACAAGGACCTAATATCAATGATATTTGTGGAATTACACCAGATGCAATAGTATTACGATAAAAAATTTCACCATAACCAGCCAATGCACCAACTCCTTCTTGAATACGTGCACCACCCGAATCATTAATTCCGATAATCGGACATTTCATCTTAAGTGCATGATCCATAATCTTTGTTATCTTACGGGCATGTTGTAGACCTAATGAACCACCAGCAACAGTAAAGTCTTGTGCATAAATACAAACCGGTGCACCAAAAATAGTACCGGTTCCAGTTACAACACCATCTCCTGGTAGATCTTTCTTATCCATTCCGAAATCACGACCATCATGTTTTACAAATAGGTCATATTCGTGGAAAGAGTTCTCGTCCAACAAGGATAGGATACGATCACGGGCAGTTAATTTACCCATTGCAATCTGTTTTTCAATCGCCTTCTCACCGCCACCCATTTCGACAACGGCTTTCATCTCCCTGAGGGCTTGAATGTTTTTACTTAAATCTGTCATATTTTGGATTTATAATAGAATATACGTTTATTTACCTACTGCTTTCGCCTTATACGAACAACGAACAGATCCTTTGATAATATTATTCAATCTTCCTTTATTTAATTGGCGACGAATTCCTGAAATATTATCAATAAAAACATGACCTGCCAAATGCTCACATTCATGTTGTACTACACGAGCAGCAAACCCTTCAAATAGTTCTTCATGTTCTTTAAATTCATCATCCCAATATTTTACCCGAACTTTTACAGAACGAGAAACCTTTTCATGAACTCCGGGTAGGCTCAAACACCCTTCTTCCATTGAAACCTCTTCTTCACTTCGTTCCATAAATATAGGATTAATCATCGTCCGTTTAAAATCCTTACATTCAGGAAAATCATCCGCTAAAACACTTGCATCAATAACTAAAAGCTGCAAAGACAAACCAATCTGAGGAGCTGCCAATCCAACACCATCAGCATGATACATAGTTTCATACATATTGGCAACTAACTGTTTCAAATCAGGATAATCAACAGAAACAACCTCAGCCTCTTTTCTTAATACCGGCTGTCCATATAGATACACAGGTAAAATCATAACCTTTATATTTGATATTTTTTATTTTCTAAATAGGATTGTAATATGATAACAGCACTGATTTCATCAACCAGTCCTTTATCCTGTCGTTTTTTTTTCTTCAAACCTCCTTCTA
>JAFYOM010000404.1 GCA_017560165.1 Parabacteroides sp. | reverse complement strand
TTGGTATTCAGAAATGAAACGGTTGATTTAATAGAAGCTGTAGAGAATGGACTATGTTTAGTTAATACCGAGGATTTCGAATGGTCAAATCAAATATACATGAGTAGTGTCAGTTCTTTCGTATTTAGAGGATTACACGAGGGAGATTATGAATTACATTTGATACAATTGACTAAGCCTGTTGTTGGGGGAGATTGGGTTCAAGATAATAGATTGGTCGTAAAAATTCATATAAGATAAAAATGAGCAAGTATATAAATATTGTAGGATTTAGATCGTTGTTAAGAGAAATTAAGAGACGATTAATCGATAAAAATGACACAACGAAAATGTGGGGTATGACTCCATTAAACATAAAATTAAGTCAAGATGGTGTAATGCATATTCGAGACTTCGTTAGTGGATTTAAATATTACACACAAGAACCTGTCAGCAAATTAATTTTTGGTGAATATAGAAGACTCAGAGAAGATGTATTAGGGGAGGCTGAAGTAATATTTAAAACGGGGAGTAATACACAAATCATCGAACCGTCAGATATTCATATTTACTGGAATGGTGGTAAACCGATATTTAAAAGTAATACTTTATATAAAATTAGTATCATTGAAGACTTTGATGAATGTCTAATTATGGAAATATATGAGTATGAGTAATGGAAAGAGTAGAATTATTAGATGAGATTGGATTAAATACCGTATTATCTAGAATTTATACGAGATATCATGGATCTGATAATATATCGAGAATCAAAGAATTGAAAGTCGTAGAAATCGCAGTTAATGATGGAAGATTAGTATTGGATGAATTGAATCAGGATACTTGTTATGTGGCTTTAGGGGAAGTGGATGAGGTAGTATTAGGAAGATATGTCGTTCAAAATGATAAGGTATTAGGTAACGTATTAATCCAATTTAAGACTGGGGACTGGAAAGGATTTAAGTATAAAGGTGATGAGAAGTGGTATTGGATGGGTGATGAAAAGATTAGTGGAGTATGCATTATTAAAATCTTATGCAATCAGCAACATGAAATGATCGCTGAGACTGTTTGTAGGTCAATTGGTTGATGTGAGAAATAGATTGCATTGTCTTATTATAAATATAGAAAAAATTACATTGAAAATATGAATCAAAAAACATTGAATGAATTGGCAGAAGCTGGTTATATTACAGATGTAACTTTAGTTGCTGCGTGTAATGAGGATCCTTCTTTGTTAGAAATAATAAATTTTGATGACTTTGTAACTCAGGTCGTTTCTCCTACAGATACTGAAGAAGACTCAGATATTGAAATTGTAAAAACTGCTGAAGAATTACTAAATGAAGCTATTAAAGAAGGTGGACAAATTACATTAGATCATAGTTTAAATCTTACTATGCCTCTAATCATTGATAATGAAGTAGAAATCGATTTAAATGGCAAAACATTAATGTCAGGAGTATTCGCTGAGAATGGTGGTGAATATTCGGAAGGTAATTCAGATGCTCATGTGTTCAGAACTGTAGAGGGTGCTGATCTAACTATTATCGGTACTGGTAAAGTAATGGCACAGGAAGCAACATATTGCATGGCTGTATGGGCTAATGGTGGTAAAGTAACTATCAAAGGTGGTACCTATAGTAATGCATCTCATGGTGATTTAATTTATGCTTCTTATGGAGGTAAGGTTGAAATCTACGGTGGTATCTTTAAACCAGCTGAAAAGAAATCTTATGATGAAGGAACTCAAGACCATTTCCCAGCATTGAACGTTAAAGATGGAGATCGTGCAATCTCATCTATCACTGTATTTGGTGGACGTTTCTATGGATTTAACCCAGGAAATTGTATGGCTGAGGGTAAAGAAACTAACTTCGTTGCTGAGGGTTTTGAATCTGTAGAAGTTGAGAGTGGTGTATTTGAAGTTAGAAAATCAGAAGAATCACCGATCGAAATTGAAAGTGCTACTGAATAATCTATAAAATACAAAATAATCGCGATTTTAAGCGATTTAACAAGAGATCTCCTATGAACCTATATAAATCATCAGTTCGTAGGAGATCTTCTTTTATAAGCGATATTTTGAGATTTGTTAATTTCTATAATGTTCGATTTTTAAACTTGTATGTCGTTCATGGATATTCGATTGTAGCAAAGATGCTTTAATCTCTCCATCAAAGTGAGCATCATTTAATTCAGTATGCGAAATGATAAAAATAGTTTGATCCTCTTTAGTACAATCTTTGAGAATTTTACACATCTCATCTCTTAGTTTTGCATCCAAATTTGAAAACAATTCATCTAAGAATATGATATTAACTCCATTCAATCCTATCATAGCATCCAATACACCCAAGATAATCACCATATCAACAACTTTCAATTGTCCTGTAGATAATGAAGATACTGGGATGTCCTTATCAAACCCAAAGGTAGCTACACTGCATTTAAAATTAGCATCAAATCGGATAGTGTAGGGTAATTGAAGATATTTACTATATTTAAAGATGTTTTGATTCAATATATTGATAAATGAATCTAATATCTTAGTTCTAACCTCTTCTACTAAGATAGATTGTAATGTACACCACTGCTGATCTTCATTCTTATGATGAGCTAAGATTTGTGATAATTTTTCTAATTCACATTTCAATATATCTATATGTTCTGTATTTACTTTAATTCTCTTCTTCTGTTCATCAATTCTAATTAATGTTGCGTTATAACCATCACGTTCTCGAATTAATTCATTTTTCTGAGAAAGGAATTGATTAGATTGTTTAGTAAATTCTTCATTTAATAACTTACTCTCATTCAATTCAAGTTGATATTGCTTCATTAATAAATCTTTCTCAGTCTTCTTCTCAGATAGATGCGATTGATCGATTGGAGCCCCACAAGTCGGACAAATACCCTTTTCAATAAATTCAATATCCTTAGCTAATCTCTTACCTAAAGCGACTATATTCGACATATTAGAGTTAATATCCTTCATTTTCTCATTATGTTCGATCTTAATCTCATTAAACTTATCATCTAAGGTTTTGATATTATGATTGATAAGCCGGATACTTTCATTGAGTTCCGTGGTATTTTCATCAATTAATTCAATATTCGATAATTCGATTAGCTTATCAATCTGAGCTTGAATACTATTGATTTGGTTTTGAGTTGAAGTGATTTCGGATCGATTTGAGTTTTTAAACTCAACGCATTTATCTGAGTATTTGGTTAAAATATAGAAACCAAGCACTTGATCTAAGAACTTTTTCGTCTCACCGGTATTTAATGTAGCAATCGATTTAAAGTTATTAAATGATATGATACATAACAACTCTAATGTGGTTCTAGTGGTATCAAAATATTCAGATTCTAGTTGAGATTGAAGTTCGCGTTTATTTGTAAATACTAACTCTTCCCCATCCACTTCTACATAAGTTGGAGATTGACCGTGAGCGTTTAACTCTCTCTTAATGTATATATTACGCCCTTTTGAGATGCAGTATAATTCTATGATACCTTTCTTTCTACCCCAACTAATCAGGTCTCCATTATTTTTACCATTAATCGAACCGAATAAACCATAGATAAT
>JAFYOM010000045.1 GCA_017560165.1 Parabacteroides sp. | reverse complement strand
CTTTCGTGTTCTGAGAGAAAGTTTATCACCTTTAATATTTTTTCTTTCATAATCTGTTCCTCTTAAATGTTTACTTCATTGATTCATGCTCTTCTTCATCGGAACCACCAGCTACTTGTGCATGATACTTGATCAGATCTTCGACGTTACCTCCTTCGAAGTCGATGCCATCGATCATTGATGGAGCCATTTCTTCTGCTTCCATGTCATCAATCTTAACTCTGAGCTGATCATTCTCAGCTTCGAGTTCCTGAATACGTTCATTCTGGGACTGGATGGTTCTTTCCATTTGCATTACCAGAGCGAGCCATAACAACTCGTCGTCATCTGTGATTCCGAGATAATTATCTTCGTCATAGATATCATCTGTTATCTCAATACTGCAATTCGCACATACAGTACCCGGAGTATAAACAATCGGATATTCCTCTCCACCAACATTGATGGTGAGGTCATAACAGCCTCCTATGTTATATGCAAACTCCTTGAGAGGGTCTGAACCAAGGATATCATTTGCTGTGTGTCTTAACTTCCTCATGTTGTTGAGAAGCTGTTCACTGTTTTCCTTTAACTCTGTTCCTGTTACTTTCTTGATTGATTCGATCATAAGAATCCTCCTATTAATTTTCTTCTTCTTTAAGTTCTTCTTCCTTCATACGTCTTACGTATCCCATGAATATAGGAACAACTGTCTCATCATCCGCTTTACGTTTCTTGAACGATTTCACCAATTCAGATTCTTCTAAATTGTCTTCAAGAGGTTCCGATATTGTGACATTATATGTCTTGATAATCTGTAACTGATACTGTTTATCACAGTACTTATCCAAGAGGTATCTCAATGACGGTCTTACGACTAAATTCTGAAATGCGTTAGCATAATTATTATCCCAACTATCTTTGAATACATATGCATCATATTTTTCATTTATGATATATGAGAATAAGTTTTCATAATAATTGTTCAAGTCACCAAGATAAGGGTCATTCTTATCTTTCGCCATCTCTCTGAGATACTTGAAGAACTTGACAACTACAACGTCAACAAGTTTGTTCAATCCATTATCAAAGTATTCTTCGATATCTTTTCCTTGTAACTCACTTAAGAGGTTATTCTTCACAAGGAAATTCACTTCGTTGAAAAGTAAGTATCTCATAATCGGATAAACCTTGTTAGGATCATCCGTTGCTATGATCTGATATCCAAGATCTTTAAACACCTGAGCTCTTGGAATCTCATCCATGTCATAGCAGAGTTTACCATTAATTATCTGCATCAGTATCTTCCTCCTTTATAAGTTTATCAATGATAGCTCTGAGTGCAGAATTCTGTTTAGCCAGATATTTACAAATAGCATACCATCTGAGATCATTCAGATCTACAAGCTGAGGTATTGATGTTGTATTCATGTCTTTATGTAGATCTATTTCGGTATGCATCTGATCAACCCATACTTGTATCTTTGTTTTACCAAAGTGATTTTCACCAAGTATGAAATCAATCACCTCACCATCAAAATCAGCACTCGGATTAATCTCTTTGATTTCTCTCTTAAGTTCTTCCAGTACTTTCTTCATTTTCTTTGTTCTTAAATCTAATTCTTCCATCATTAATTCTCCTCAAAGATAGTTCTTATCAGTCCGATCATACAGCATACTCCAACGAATAAACCACATGACAGACCAATCATTATTAACGTTTTCTTCATATTTCCTAATCCCCTTTATTTGTTTCTCTTAAGCTTGGAGAGAATTGTTTCCAGCACATTGAGCTGCTTTGAACTCATATCAAGTTCACTGTTTTCAATGGCTTTACCGTGAATGAACTGTTTGTAGTTCTTCTTGATTTGTTTGTTTCTTTCATCTCTGGCTTTTTCTGGAGCACTACCGATGTACCAGTAGTATTCTTTTTTCTTTATTTCATCATACAAATCTTTCGTTAACATCTGATTGTCAACATAGAGAACTGATGATGCGAAGTTATTGTTTCCTTCTTTATTCTGCTTCTTTACGATTACATATCTCTTCTCGACATCAACATTTGTGAAATCGATATAGATATAAGAATCGTTCTTATGTTTCTTGATAATACCAGATGAAACAACTGAGATGAATGATTCTGAATTAAGCATCTTACCAGAAAGCATTCCATCATAAATCTTCCACTTATCCTTATTGATGAAGAATGATTTACTTGGTTTACTTTTAATTGATTCTACACCGAGTGAATCCATCATACTCTGTAAGTCAGATTCTCTGTAATATGCATAGACTCCTTTCTCATTCTTGGATATGAATACATATCCATCAATTGGAGTTTCAACATACTTCTTCAGATATCCTGTCTCTGCTGAGTTAACGAATATCTTCGAAGTGAATCTTCCGTTCTGGAATACTCTGATGTCAATTCTTCGTGTGAACTCATCATTCTCTTCGCCTTGAGAGATGTTGAGTCTACCTTCTTTTCCCAAAGAGAATGCATACCCATCAATATGCGTTGTGGGTACTTGTAGGACATTGTCATTTACATACCAATATCCATTTTCATTTTTGATATGAAATTTGTTTGTCATGATTAGTGACCTCCTATAGTGAATTATAATACGTGCGTATTACATATTAAATATATAAATACACAATAAAGAAATATTAGGCGGGAACATATCCCGCCCATATAATCAATCTTTGTTCAATTTGTATTCTCCTGTAATGATTATGTTTTCCTGTAATCTCCACATAATCTCTTTGAATGCTTCTCTCTGTTCTGAAGATAACTTATTAAACAATTCGAAGTCATCATTAATCTGATCTAATGAGAATTCTTTAATAGTATCTTCATATTTACTCATTATATTTATGGCGAGTTCAGCATCTGATAAACAAGGATTCTTAAAATGTTCCTTTAACATCATAACTGTTAATGGATGTTCTTCTAAATCCTTTTGCATTTGGAGTAAATAATCCATAAATAATCCCTTCTTCTTTAATAGTGTTTTAAATCTCATCTTCCGTCTTATTAGTTCCTCTGTACTTGATGAACTCTTCTTTGTTCTTTAAGTGTAGATGATATATGTCCTTTATATCTTTCCTGTATTCACGATGTATTCTAAGTAATTTAAATGGTTGGAACATTACCGGTGTTCTATCTTTATTCCATATATCCAGATGGCATTTATATGGAGCAGTCCAGTAATATCCATGACCATGATAATGTCCATGAATATTCATAGTTACATTCAATACATTTGTCAAATCAATTGGATAATGTGTCAGCAAATATGTATCATTAACGAACAAAGCATCTACAACTTTGAATCCATATTTCTCATATAATTCGGAATAATCATATGGGTCATTGTTTCCCAGTATAAGATACTTTTCTTTGTCTTTAATGTTAGCAAACATTTCATCAAAGATAGCTTCTTGTTCTAACGGAGTAAACTGTTTATAGAACTCATCATCTACTATGTCTCCTAAGAAGATGAATCTGTCTATAGATTCATACTGTTTAAGAATGTCTTCACAGTTCTCTCTACAGTATACTGGATGTAATCCATTTATAGATGACTTTCTATCTTTAATCCATAAATGCCAGTCAGTACCAATATACCATTTATCATGTGATAGATCTAACTCTACACATGTAAGTTCCATATATCTTCCATATGATTTGCTTACTGCTTTCTGTACAATCTCTGCAGATAATTTCATTATATACCTCCTCATCTAAAAAACAAAACCCTCTCTATATTTCAAGAGAGGATTCTGTTTTGGTTATTATTTCGAATTAATCGGAAATATCGTCTAACGGGTCTGAGTATGATTCTTCTTCTGTGACTTCGTTGTTCTCCGACTGATCACGAACAAATGTTTCACAAAGCGGACATAACTGCCCCTTGATGTCCTCACCTGCTAATGCACCACAGTCGCATCTGAAGTCCGTGCTAGAAGTATTTGGGAATGGATTACTTTCTTCACCTTCAACCCAGTTCTCTCTTATAAGCTGAACTGCTCTCTGGAACTCATGGTTCCTTACAGCATTGATTATTTCACCCATTGATGGGAAGTCCTGCTTAAGATGACCCTTTGGAAGTGTGTCCTTAATCGAATTGATGAAGTTAGTTGCATCCTGAATACCATCTGTCTCAGCATTCATACCAGCTGTCATCTGCTGCTGATGGGTATCCATCTGATCAAAGATGTCTCTCTGTGGATATGGTTCATGGTGTGGTGGCTGCTGTATTGCACCAGCATAAGGACGATCCCATGGTCTTCTTACTGGTGAATCTGGTGTCCATGGAGACTGCCAGTTGATTGGGTTATTGTAGTATACTGGTGGTGCAGGGAAGAGTAATGCTTTTACTCTGTTATATTCTTCTGGGATAAACTGTATCATCCCATTGGAAATCCGTGTTACATCGAAGATGTTTTCACCATCAATGAGCTTAGCCAGTTCGATCACACACTCTGTGATCTTTGTGAATTTCTTGTAGTTGTTCATGTTTGATTACCTCCATAATTATGAATGAATTTACTAATAGAATGTATATAACATTCTACCTTTACATATTAAATATATAAATATACAAATAAGAAAAAATAAGCCGTGTGTTATCAGGGGAGATATACAACACACGGCTTATTATGTTATCGGATAAAGCTACTGAGATCACAGAGAGTCAAGAGAGGATCAAAGTCACTTTCAAATGACTTGATCATTTTACCTGACATATTCTTACTATCCGAGAAATCGAATAGTGTATATGTCAGGTCTTTCTTGACCTCATTACCCAGTAGCATTCCAGGTACAGATAGTCCACCTGCACCCAGAAGTATGGTTAGTAAACTGATCATATTATTCTTCCTCCTTATTTTTCTTCTCTAATTCTTTTAGTTGTTCTTTAAGTTTACCAATTTCTTCTCTGTTTCTTTTTACCAAGGAAACAAACGAACGTATTTCATTATTCATATGAGAATACAGTTCGTCCTCTGTTTTATCTATTTCCTCTTCATATTCTTTTATTTTTCTTTTTATTATCTCCTCCCAGCCATATTTTTCAACAATGGCATTTATTTGTTCATTTATCTTTTCCATTACTTCTTCTCTGGATGATCCAGATGCAGTAATGGTTTTGTCCATGAAGATAATGTTTTCATTGTAAACATATTCATCTTCCGGACTTGGCGTTACACCCGGTAATCTTGTAAATATTCCCATTATTATACCTCACTTTCTTAATAGATGAGCAGTTTAGTATACTGACGTACTCAGGTCAGTAGGGGATAATATATTGAAGGTTAATGAATAATCATGGGGGATAATTATTCATTACATATTAATTATATAAATATACAAAATAAGTATAATCGACAGAAGTATAATTTCAAGCCTATACTATTATAATATGAAAAGAGGTAGTTATTATGACGAATGATCAAGTAATTCAATCATGTGTTGATAAAATATTAGAAAAGAAACCAGAAGAAATAACCAAGGGATTTATAGAGTCTTTGTTTGCATCTTATCATGATAAAACAACAAATGAATTTAAAGAATCTCCATTCAAAGCAACAGATAGATTCATATTAACAAAAGACAAATATCCATATGTAAAAGATAAAGAAACAACTTCACTTGGGTTGTTAGTCTTTAACAGATTCACCTTAGAAAGAACAGGAATTATTCAACATCTCGGGTATTGGAATAAACCAATAGATGCTAAGGGGTTAAAGAAGTTAAGTTCAGATGTTAATAATCTCTGTATAGAAGATAAGATAGATACTAAGATACTGGGTGCATTCGTAGATGCTCGTGATGCAATTGGTTTCTGGTCTGCTGGGTTCTTATCATCTTCTATATCCGCTTCATTATTAAGACCAATGGAAGATGTTAATAAACGTAAGAAAGAACTCTTTCAAGAGTATGAAGATATACTTAAGAATGGTACTCCAGTTCAGCAAGTAATGACAGCAAATAAGATCGAGAAAGAACTCATGGGCATGGTTAGAGAGAATCTTAAAGGTGACTATGGATATGATCTATATGCATCTGGAGATGGTAATCTCGATAATAACTATAAGACGATTAATGTCATGAGAGGAGCTGTATATAATAACATCTCCAAAAGATATGACGTTGTAGAATCCTCGCTTATGAATGGTATTACCCAGAAAGATATCCCAGCATTTGGTAACTCTGTAGTTGCAGCTGCATATCCATCTGCAGTTGGTACAGCCGAAGCTGGATATATGAGTAAACAGTTACTTGCTGTATTACAATCTGAACATCTTGATCCAGATCCAGAGTCTGATTGTGGTACATTATCTACAATACCATTTACCGTCTTAGAAAGTAATAAGAAATACATTCTCTTCAGATACATTAATGACAATGGAAAGAAAGTATTAACCACACTTAAGAACATAGACAATTATGTTGGTAAGACAGTTAGATTATATTCTCCACAGTGTTGTACTCATGATGCTATATGTGGTAAGTGTGGAGGTAAGTTATTCCATAATCTTGGTGCTACACAGATTGGTTTACTTTCATCTATGATTACACAGAAACTGCTTAATCTGAAATTAAAGAGTAAGCATGACCTGTCACAGAATGCAGGTACAATCAAGAAGACTCAACTCTTCAGAGATATGAATAATTACTTTGAGATTACAGATGGTGGTATACTTAAGAACAAGCTAACAATGAGACTCTATGTCTCAAAGGTAATGGAACATTTCAATGGATTTGTTAAAGAACCAACCATGATAATATCACTGGGTATTGCTCCCGTAGAGTTTGTTAATGCAAATGGTTCTATAGAGTTAAAAACATACATGATTGCTCCTGTGTTATTAAATTTCAATATATATGATGAACCACAGGAAACAGCAGATGAATACATCGTTACATATCAACCAGATTCAGAGATATGTTCACTTAACATTCAGCAGACCCATGCTAATGTTGAACTCTTCCTGAATCAAGTATATCTTGAAAGTAATAAACCACAGGTTCCATATGATCTTCTTACTGATCTTATGTTTACTTGTCTTGACATGAATAAGACTGACTTAACCGGTCCTTCTATAGTATATGAAATGCTTGCTCGTAGATTATGTAAACTTCCAAATGGAAGAGGATCATTTGCTAAGGCGTACGGAGCAGATCAGTCTGTAGATCCAATGTCATACAGAAAGGTTGACTTTAGACTCTGTGTTCAAGAGAGTGGTGTTTCTTCATCTATCTTCTTCCAGGATCTGTCAAAGAGTATCAACATTGGTTTACAACAAACACTCAATGGAGAAGAAAGTGAATCTACTCCACTTGAAATGATTATTAATGCATAATAAACACAACACATTCTCCCCCATTACGGGGGAGAATGTAAACTGTGTTATCTTGGTAATGTTAAATATTCTCTCTCATGGAATTCTTTGATCTTGTTTGATTTACTACTTGGATCAAAGTAATTTAGTTTACTTGTAAATCCAGATGCAGCAGCATGACCTCCACCACCACAGAACTTAGCAATTACAGATACATCTACACGTTTAACATTTGGATTGTTATAAATAGAATACTTCCATCTGCCCTTAGCAAAATGATAAACAATTGTGATTGGATACTGGTTGAATAATTCATTACCAACTGCAGATGAATTTCCACATGTATTGATTGCTATACATGGAATTCCAAACACTGTAGATTCGAATGCATTTGCTTTACCGATTAATGAGTTAGATACGTTCTTATACTGTCCTATGATCTTTCCGTTAGATACATAATCATCTACATGGAATACACCAGTATAGTCAAACAACATATCTCTCCATATTTCACGTTGTGGACGTTTATCTTCTTCTAATTCGAATCCATAATGGAAGTACTGTGTTTCATCACCAAATTTATGTGTGTATGGTGATGATGTATCATAATCATCCACATACATAACAATCGGTGGAATCTTATGTGGTACTGGACCATTGATTCCTTTGGCTGTTGTTTCTTCTGGAGCATCATTAACATAGAACGTATCCTGATCAATGAAGAAGTTAATGTTGTTATTCTGGTTAAGATAAGCTGAAGCAGATGAATATATGTAACATAACATCGATGCTGATACCTTAGTATTATAGAACTTAGTAATCTTATCGAGTACTCTCTTCTGTGTACCTTTGCAGTTGTTTAACCATTCGATTGTTGTTTTATGATGATCGATGTGAAGTACTCTACACTTATTACGTACTGCTTCCTTGATGAACTTGAACACCTCATTATCCAGAGAGATGTCTACAATGTATACGTATTCTCCTTCTTTAAACTCAGGAATGTTGATTGGTCCATTATAATTATAAAGGATACAATCTTCATCTGTGAGATTAACTCCATATGGTTTAATCAGCCAGTTAACTATAGCAGCTGAACAGAATCCATCGTCATCTACGTGATGTAATATCTTCATATTATGATTCCTCCACTAACTCGATTCTTCTTATCTCAGTAACGTTTTCTTTTACTACGTTCTGATCTATATATGTATGCCAATCATCCATGTACTGTTTCATGAATTCCTCATCATATTCTATATCATTAAAG
>JAFYOM010000403.1 GCA_017560165.1 Parabacteroides sp. | reverse complement strand
GAATACTCGTAGTTTAGAAGAAACAAAATTTGTTTGTGAAGTATTTAATGAAGCTGGTAAAATTGTAAAAGCTGCAGGAATTCCTTTTGGCTACCATAATCATGAATATGAATTTGCAAAAGTAGTGCCAGGAGGTAAAGAAGCAAAGTTTGGTCGTCGTAATAATAAAGAAGGTGAAGTTATTTATGACCTTTTCCTATCAGAAACAGATCCATCTTTGGTGTTTTTTGAAATGGATGTTTATTGGGTTGTCATGGGACAGAATGATCCTGTAGAATTCTTAAGGAAATATGCAGATCGTATAAAAGTACTACATGTAAAAGATCGTGCAGTTTTGGGACAATCAGGAATGATGAACTTTGAACAGATCTTTAAGCAATTTTATGCAAACGGTTTTACAGACTATTTTGTAGAGTTGGAAGGTCTTAAAGATGCTTCACAGTTTGAAGGGGTGAAGAATTGTGCAGAATATTTAAAAAAAGCATGTTTCGTTAAATAAATAAGATTTTTTATCAATTAATTAAATAGTTATAAACATGATTAAAGGATTAAAACTGGGAATCATTATGTGCCTTTTGCAAGGCATGTTGTTTTCTGTTTCTGCCAAAGATTATTATATCACAGACTTTGGTGCGAAAGCAGATGGTGTTACCGTGAATACACGTATTATTCAGAGAGCGGTAGACTTTGTGAGTGAGAATGGGGGAGGTCGTATTATTTTTACACCTGGTGGTTTTGTTACTGGTACATTTTATTTGAAATCAAATGTAACCTTGCATCTTGAAGGAGGTGCTTCTCTTTTAGGTTCAAACAATCCATGGGATTATGTAATTGATCCGAAAATTAAATGGTGCTCTATGATTTTTGCTGTAAATCAAACTAATATTGGTATTACAGGTAAAGGTACAATCAATGGACGTGGATATGTAACAGCAAATAATTTAGTTCAATATATTCATCGTGGATTATTTAAGGATGCAATGAAGTTAGACCGTCCTTATGAAGGAAATCGTCCGATGAACATTTATTTTCGTGAATGTACAAATGTAACAGTTCAGGATATTACATTAAAGGATCCGGCAAGTTGGAATCAGACTTATGATCAATGTAAAAATGTCTTGGTTGAAAGAGAAATCGTTGATAGCAAGTCTTATTGGAATAATGACGGTATTGATATCATTGACTGTGAAGATGTTGTTATTCGTGACTGTTTCATTGATGCAGCTGATGATGTGTATTGTTTCAAATCTCATTCAGCAGATCATGGATGTAAAAATGTGCTTCTTGAAAATTGTGTAGGTCGTTCAAGTGCAAACGGTGTTAAGTTTGGTACTGTTTCTCGTGGATTCTTTAAAGATTTCAAGATTCGCAATATAACTATGTATGATACATTCCGTTCTGCGATTACATTTGCTGCAGTAGATGGTGCTGATATCGAAAATATTGAAGTTGATGGTGTTCGTGCATACAATACAGGAAATGTGATTTTCTTACGTATGGGTCGTCGTTGGGATAAAGGTAAAGAACCTTCTATGAAAAATATTCTTATTAAGAATGTTTATGCAGAAGTTCCAGCTGGAAAACCGGACGAAGGTTATAGTTATGAAGGTCCAGTGGAAGATCAACCACGTAATATTTCTCCTGCAAGTATTATCGGTATTCCGGGTTATAGAATTCAGAATGTGAAAATGGAAAACATGGAAATTGTATCATGTGGTGGTGGAAATCCACGTTATGCATACCGTGGTTTAGCTCCTGCTGATTTGGATGGTATTCCTGAAATGATTGCTCATTATCCAGAATTTTCTCAGTTTAAAGAATTACCGGCTTGGGGTTTCTATATTCGTCATGCTGATGGAATCACATTTGAAAATGTGAAATTTATAGCTGAAAAAGAAGATTATCGTCCGTCTATAGTTTCTGACGATGTGAATGGTTTAAACTTGAAAAACGTTAAGTTTGAAGAACCGAACAGTGATAAAAAAGAACAAGTCTTTACTTATAAGACACAAAACGTGGTTATAGAATAAAAAAAGTAAGAATCATTATGATAAGAAAAAGTTTATTAGTATCGTTTCTTTCTCTGTTGACTTTTGTCGGAATGTTGTCGGCACAGGAATCTAAATTATATACAGCAACTGTTTTTGGAATTCATTCAGATGGTGTAACCGATAATACGACATCTATTCAGAAAGCGATTGATTTTATCCATGAAAAAGGTGGTGGTACATTGGTATTTTATGTTGGTCGTTATTTGACAGGATCTGTTGAATTAAAATCAAATGTAACTATTCGTATGGCTTCTGGTGCTGTATTGGTAGGTTCTCCACTTACATATGATTATAAAGGTGTTGGTGGTCAGACTGCTTTGATTTATGCAAAAGATCAAGAAAATATCGGAGTAGAAGGTAAGGGTGTATTGGAAGGTAGTGGTTTGGCTATTCAAGCTGATATCGCAAAACAAGTAGCAAAAGGTTATGTAAAAAATGCTTCTGAATACACACCGACATTGGTTTTGTTTGAAAACTGTCGCAATATAACAATGAAACAGTTTACTTCTCAAAACTCAGCTGTTACAGCTCAGATTTATAAAGGTTGTGAGAACATGACTTTTGATAATATTTATGTGTTTAATAAAGATCCTAAAACTGCTGCTGTTTCTTTTTCAGGATGTAAAAACATAACAGCAAAAGACTGTTATTTCGATACACCAGTTAACGCTTTGGTTTCTGATGGAACATCTTCTGGTTTATCTTTCTCAAAATGTATTGTGCCATCAGGGAAGGAAATTAAGGTAGAGAAATAGAATTTAGATTAGGAACTTATAAAGATAACTGAATATGAAATTAGTAAAAAGTTTATTGATATTTTGCTTAGTCGCATTCGTATTGCCTTTGAATGCGAAAGATTATCCGGCATCAATGTTTGGAATTGAATCTAATGGAACGACTATGAATACACGTTCCATTCAGAAGGCAATTGATTTTATCCATGAAAATGGAGGTGGTCGTTTGGTATTTAAGGTAGGTCGTTATGTGACTGGTACTTTGTACATGAAATCAAATGTAACAATCGAATTGGGTGAAGGTGCTATATTGGTAGGTTCTACAAATCCTCATGATTATGATCTTAAATCTGGTTGGTTAGCTTTGATTTTTGCTTTTGGACAGGAAAATATCGGTATTGAGGGTAAAGGTGTAATTGATGGTCGTGGTCGTCAATTGGCAAACAATTTTGTTGCTCAAGCTTGTAATGGTGTAATTAAAGATAATTTGAAATTAGGTCGTGTAGAAAATCGTCCGAAATTGATCTATTTCCAATCATGTAAAAATGTAAACATGAAGGGAATTACAGTTAAGAATCCTGCCTTTTGGACACAAACTTATGATAAATGCGAAAATCTGTTGATCGATGGTATTACAGTAAGTAGTCGTGCAACTTGGAATAACGATGGTATGGATATTGTTGACTGTAATGGTGCAGTTATTCAGAATTGTTTCGTAGATGCAACTGATGATGGTATCTGTTTGAAATCTCATGATCATAATAGCATTTGTCAGAATATCGTTGTTAAAAATAATACAGTGACATCTAGTGCAAGTGGTATTAAGTTTGGTACTTTCTCTAAAGGTGGTTTTAAAAATATCAAGATTGTAAATAATACAGTTTATGATACATTCCGCTCTGCGATTACCATTCAAGCAGTTGATGGTGGTTGGGTAGAAAATGTAGAAATTGATAGTTTACGTTCAATTAATACAGGTAACCCTATTTATTTAGTTTTGGGTGATCGTTATACAAATGGAAAGAAAAGCCATATGGAAAAGGTGAAAATTTCCAATATGTATGCAGAAGTTCCAGCTGGAAAACCTGACTTAGGTTATGCAATTGAAGGTCCAACTCATGAATATCAGCCAAGAAATATTTCTCCGAACGGTATTGTAGGTTTGGCAGATAATAAAATCTTAGATGTGACTATCGAAAACTGCGAATTCGTATTTCCAGGTGGTGGTAATGAAAATTACGCTAAAGTTGGTCTGAATGAATTGGATATTGTACCGGAATTACCGAAGGCTTATCCGGAATTCTCTCAGTTCAAGGAATTACCGGCATGGTGTTTTTATGTTCGCCACGTAGATGGACTTACTTTAAAAAATGTCAAGATGACTGCTTTAGAGAAAGATTACCGTCCGGCTATCGTTTTGGATGATGTTCACAACGGAACATTCAAGAAAGTTACAGCTAAAGCTCCGGCAAAGAAACAGACTATTTATGTTCGAAACAATTGCTCTAAAATAAAGAAGTAATGATCTTATAAATGAATAAAAAAAGGTGTTTGATTTTCAAACACCTTTTTTATTGTTATAAAGCTGATTTAATTTTTTCAATCATTTCTTGATATTCAGCATCAGAGAGATAAACTTTTTGAGGATTCATGGTAAATGTTCCTCCGTAGTCCGGTCCATCTTCATATTTAGGAGCTAAATGAAAATGTAGGTGAGATAGTTTATCTGAATAAGCTCCGTAATTAATCTTTTGTGGGTTGAATACTTTTTGCATTGCACGAGTGACACGTACAATATCAGCCATAAAGGCATTTCGTTCTTCATCACTTAACATATTCAAATCATGTACATGTTCGTTATAAGAAACTAAACAACGTCCATAATAGGTTTGCTCTTTAAAAAGAAATAGACGAGATACCGAAAGGGGCATAATTTCGATCATTAGATCATGTAATGTCTGATTATTTTGGCATTACAGACAATCTGTGGGACTACTTAATTTCATGTTGTTATTAGATTTTATTTTTAATGAGGCTAAGTTAGTGATTATTTTCATATCTTCGTAAATCTAATGATATCAAAAAAATAATGGATTATGAGAGGTTTTATTTATCATGATTTAGGCTCTATTAGTTATGAGGAGGCATTGAGTGTTCAAACAAAGACATTTAATACATTATTAACTGCGAAGTCCGAACAATCTGAGACGGAGAACCATTTGTTTTTTTGTGAGCATGAACCGGTATTGACTATCGGTAAAAGTGGTAAAGAATCTAATTTGTTGATATCTGAGGAGTTTTTGGCTAAACGTGGCGTCTCTTTTTATCATATTAATAGAGGAGGCGATATCACCTATCATGGACCTGGACAGATAACAGGCTACCCGGTTTTTAATTTAGAAACTTGGCAATTGGGGTTGAAGCAATATATTGATTTATTAGAAGAGGTGGTTATTCGTCTTTTGGCTATATATGGAATTAAAGGGGAACGTTTACCTGGAGCTACAGGGGTTTGGATTGAACCTAACATTCCGGGAAAAGCTCGAAAGATTTGTGCAATCGGAGTGAAGAGTAGCCGCTATGTGACGATGCATGGATTTGCGTTGAATGTTAATACAGATTTAAGCTATTTCTCTTTGATAAATCCTTGTGGTTTTGTTGATAAAGGAGTTACTTCCTTAGAAAAAGAATTGGGTTGTAAGCAAGATTTTGAATTAGTGAAGAGACAACTTTGTGAGTTGTTTAGAGAAATGTTTCCATAATAGATATCCCCTACAACTTTATCAATTATAAAAAACGAATAAGGTTGTAGGGGATATTTAAGTTTTATTGAACAGAGATACTGATGATACGGATATCCTTTTTAGGACGGTCATACGCATCGCGTGATTGTCCTGCAATAACATCCAGAACATCAAACCCCTCAATGAGTTCACCATATACAGTGTAATTCCCATCTAGATGGTGACAACCTCCTATTGTTGTATATACATTACGTTGTTCTTCTGTAAAAAAGAGATGTCCGGGGGTTGCGCGTATTACAGAATCTACCTTAGCGTAAACTTTTCGTAAACGTTTTTGATATTCTCGTTTATTACTTGCCTTTAACATGCGAAGTTCAGCTCGTTCTGGATAGAAGAATTCTTCCATGGCCTTTTCTTTGATGTCTTGGTTGGCTATCATTTCTAAAGTATCCAATTCTCCGCTTCGATACACTTTTCCTTGTACAATATAAAATTGAGACATATCCGATTTCTTTTGAGGATTGATATCGTCATTTTGACGTGGTGCAGCCAAAGCTCCTCGTTTATTGAAATGGTGTTCTTTCATTTCTGGCATGATTTCAGAATTCCGATCTCCGAACCCACATCGTGCTCCGGCTGGAGCATTACGAGAATCGGGTGCTCCTCCTTGTATCATGAATTCAGGAAGTACACGTGTAAAAAGTGTACCATTATATTCGCCACGGTTAGCACGTGTAATGAAAGTTTTAACATGATTCGGTACATCATCATATAATTTCGCTTTCATAGTCCCAGCGGATGTCTGGATAGTTACTATTTTTCCCGATGTAGTATCGGAAACTGTATTCTGTCCAAAAATTGGTGATAAACAGAATAATAAGCTTAATAGGATAGAATAACTTCTTTTCATCTGATATTTATTTTGATGCGTAAAGGTACAATTTATGTTGTAAAACACAAATAGATTGGTTATCTTTGTCGCCCTTAAAAAGATTTTTAGGTTAATACAATTAGAAATAATGGAATGGTTGAATGAATTGTTATGGGGGAGTGGTATCGCTCATTCCATTCTTTTGTTATCTGTTGTAATTGCGATAGGTATACAATTAGGTAAATTTAAGGTTTTTGGAGTTTCTTTAGGTATTACACTAGTTTTGTTTGTGGGTATTTTATTGGGGCATTTGGGCTTTTCAATCAATCATGAGATACTTCATTTCTTTAAGGAATTTGGATTGATTTTATTTGTTTATTCTGTAGGTATGCAGGTAGGTCCAGGTTTCTTCTCCTCTTTTAAACAAGGGGGTGTTACACTTAATATATTAGCTTGTGGTGTTGTACTATTAGGTGTTTTAACTGCTATTATTCTTCATTTTGTAACGGGTATACCCATTCCTACTATGGTAGGCATTTTATCTGGTGCTGTAACTAATACTCCGGGGTTAGGAGCAGCTCAACAAGCATATCAAGATATGTATGGGATGGCAGATGATACGATTGCCTTAGGATATGCAGTTGCTTATCCGTTAGGTGTGATTGGTATTATTTTGGCAATTATTATAGTTCGTTATCTTTTCAACGTAAATTTTAATAAGGAGAAAGCACAACTCGAAAGTGAAGATCTATCCCATTTAAATGAAGCGAAACCGATTTCTTTATTAGTAAGAAATCCGGCGATATTCAATAAAACAGTAGGAGAGTTGTCTGTTTTAATGGAACATCGTGATTTTGTTATCTCTCGTATTTGGCATAATTCAAATAAACAGATTGAAATTGTAACAGCAGACACTGTTTTGAATGAAAATGATAAAATATTTGTAGTTACAACTGAAACTGATGTAGAAACGGTTAAGGCCTTTATTGGTGAAGAAATAAAGATGGAGCGTAAACAATGGATTCGAATGGAAAGCCAATTTATTAATCGCCGAATCTTAGTTACTAAACCAGAATTGAATGGAAAACGCTTGGGACAACTGAAGTTACGAAAGTTATATGGTATTAATATTACTCGTATCAGTCGTGCAGGAGTTGATTTGGTTGCAACACCGGGGTTGACACTACAAGTAGGAGACCGTGTGAATGTTGTTGGTACGGAAAATGCGATCGCGAGTGTAGAAAAGGTATTAGGTAATTCCATGAAACGCTTGAATGAACCGAATTTGATTACAATTTTTGTGGGAATAGCTTTAGGTATACTATTAGGTAGTATTCCTATAACCTTTCCAGGTATTCCACAACCAGTTAAATTAGGTTTAGCTGGTGGTCCTTTGATTGTTGCGATTCTTATTAGCCGTTTTGGTTATCATTATAAATTAATTACTTATACAACTCAAAGTGCCAATTTGATGTTGCGTGAAGTGGGTATTACAATCTTTTTAGCTTGTGTTGGTATTGGTGCTGGTGATGGGTTTGTTGATACGATTGTGAATAATGGAGGTTTTGCTTGGATTGGTTATGGATTTATCATTACTTTTTTACCATTATTGATTATAGGATGTATAGGATATTACTTTTGTAAAGTAAATTATTTTACATTGATGGGATTAATGGCAGGAAGTATGACTGATCCACCAGCATTAGCATATTCTAATACTACAGCAGAAAATGATGCTCCTTCTGTAGGTTATGCAACTGTTTACCCATTGACAATGTTTTTACGAGTATTGACAGCTCAATTATTGATTTTATTTTTTGCCTAACCCCTAAATTATATATATATAAAAAGAGGTGTTCATTTGTTAAAAATGTTACATCTCTTTTTTATTTGGATTTCGGAGATGATAGATGGGTACTATCTAATAAAGGGGGCTGAGTTTGAGTTAAGGTGTACTTCTTTTTGCGACGGAAGATCTCAGAGAAATGAGTGAAATCCTTTTTTAATGCAATACCTATACCTTGGGTCGTAAGTGCTTGTTTTAAAAACATATACATATCGTTTGCATGATTGTAAGCTTT
>JAFYOM010000402.1 GCA_017560165.1 Parabacteroides sp. | reverse complement strand
GAGATGTGGAAAATGTAAGCTATCAACCATTGAGAAAACTACTTAAAGGGAAGAGTGTAGATTCAAATCCGATATTAATGTTCTATAAATTAGATATTTATTAAGATTATGATGAGAATTTTCCCTATAACAACTATAGGTATAAATAGCTAGTTTATAGATTTTATCAATTGGGTAATAAAATAAATTTATAGTCTTACTAAGGTTGTTTTAGAATGTTTCTTTACATTTGCAGCAAATAAAAAGTGTTACTAAATAACCAATAAAATTTTACGAATATGGAAAAGAAATGGATTTGCACAGTGTGTGGTTATGTTCATGAAGGTAATGAAGCTCCTGAAAAATGCCCTCAGTGTAGACAACCAAAAGATAAATTCAAAGAATTAGTAGAAACAGAAGGTGCATTAACTTTTGCTGACGAACATGTGATTGGTGTAGCGAAAGGTTGCGACGAAGAAATGATTAAAGATTTGAATGCACACTTCATGGGGGAATGTACCGAAGTAGGTATGTATTTGGCGATGAGTCGTCAGGCTGATCGTGAAGGTTATCCAGAAGTAGCTGAAGCTTTCAAACGTTATGCTTGGGAAGAAGCTGAACATGCGGCTAAATTTGCAGAGTTGTTAGGTGATGTAGTTTGGGATACTAAAACAAACTTGCAAAAACGTAAAGATGCTGAATGTGGTGCTTGCGAAGATAAGAAACGTATTGCTACACGTGCAAAACAATTGAATTTGGATGCTATCCATGACACAGTTCATGAAATGTGTAAGGACGAAGCTCGTCATGGCAAAGGCTTTGAAGGTTTGTATAATCGTTATTTTAAATAATATCGTTTTTGAATAAAAAAAGAGGTTATCAATTGATAACCTCTTTTTTTATGGTCTTAAATCTCTCCCGCAATCTTATACCTTAGTTGATCCAACATCAGGGTTATTTCTGATTGTTCGATTCCTGCAACTAATAAGTCTGGAATATCTTGATTAAAGAGCTCTTGAAATTTATTGAAATCCCCATCCTCTTTTTGGACAACTTGTTGATAATAAGAAAGAGCACCTTTTATGTTTTGTAAAGCCCACTCGGTATGTCCCGCATTTAAGAGGTCCTGAGCATTCGGTTTGTTGTCTAAGATTTTTTTGTAATAATTTTTAGCTTGGTCATATTTCCCTGTTAGGAAAGAACACCAGGCAATAGGTCGCCAGGCTTTATGGCTCTTAGGATCGAGGTAATCGACTTTGAAGAAGCATTTCAATGCTTCATTGTAGTCTTTAAGTTCCAAATAACAATTACCGATACTGATTTGAATGGATAAATTATCCGGGTTTAAAGCCTCATATCGACGATAATAGGTAAGTGCCTCTTTTGGTTTTTTTAGCGTACGATAACAACTTGCAATGTGTTTGATGACCCACTTACTATCTGGATTCAACAGATCTGCATGTAGATAATCCACTAATGCACCTTCGATATCACCTTCCATCTGTTTACAATATCCCACTTTTTGAAATAAGATATTGCTATCAAAGTCCATTTCTGCTAATTGCTTATAGATTGTGAGTGCATCATTATAATAATTCTTTCGTAGATAGCATTCTGCTATCATCATCAAGCTTTCTTTATCTGAGATGTAGGGACGTAAAATCTCTAAATTATGGAAGTCTAAAGGTAAAGAGAATATGTCTGTAAAATCCAAATGACCGGGGTATAGTTTAAAGAAACGATACAAGTCTTGAATGTATTGACTGATGATGACTTTCTCTTTTCCTCGTTGATTTAACAGCTTATCTTTGTTCTGTTGAATCATCTCTGCCGCTTGACTATCGAATTGATTCAACATCATGTTTTGGGCTTCTGCTGGTAGTTGCATCATGCTGAAATAAAGAGAATATTTATCAGAACTACACATGAATGAAGCGGTCGACATTGTATCAAGAATTTGTTTTTCAGCAGATCCTTTCTGATTAAATTGGTTATTAAACAATGAATGATTAATCGTAAAAGGAAGTAACCAATTGCTTAACTCGCGGAAAAACGAGAAGTTTTTTAAATGAATAAAAGTTGAGTGCATCACATCTGCACCTTCCAGTTGCAACTCCGTGAATTCCTCAATACTTTTGTCTAATTTACCATCTGATAGAATATTTTCCCATTCAGGATTCATACCTTCCTCCAATAGGTCTGGAGTGATATCTTTCAAGTTAATCTTACTGCTGATTTTTGGACTTAGCTTCATCATCTCAGGGAAAATTTCCTCCTGTAGCTTTCGAGTAATCTTCTCTGTTTCGCGAGCAATGATAAACTGTAGTGTAATATTCCGAATCATCTTGGAGAAGTTAGGAGTCTCTGCTAAAGCCTCCAATCGGTTACTTATTTGTGGATATAATGCAATCCGTTTCCTATAAAGATAAAGCGTAAGTAAAATAGAAATATAGGCTCTAATCTTTATCTCTTCTTTGGGATTATTTGCTGCATCAAACAGTAACATGAGTTTTTCTTTATCGAATGCTTCTTGCAATCCAAGCATTAAAGCTGATACTATTTGACAGCTTGTTGTTAATGGTAATTCGTGATTTGAAAGTATCTCTTTGATTTGGACAACTTCCTCTTGATTCAGGAACTCAGATATCCAGATCTTATTAAAAAGAGTTATTTCAAGAGCTTCATATTCTTTGTTCTTACTTGCTTCAAATTCTAAAAGAAGTTGTTTGTGTAGTTGCTCATAAGAAACAAATGGTTGCATCTTTAAATATCTACGTCGGTTGTAGAATGATAAAGGAGAATCGATTGCTAAAGCTTTTTGTTTGACCGCATCGCTTAGTTCATAAGTGGAAATTAAGATGTTTTCGTGTATTTGTGTTTGCATCGGATCTTTAATTCCATCAATGTGGTAACGCAACATGTATTTATAGGTCTCTTGCAACTCGTTCAACTTATCCGAGAAAGAATATTCTCCACATCCTGTTATAAGGGCATGTAAAGAATCAAACGCATTTTTTAATTCTT
>JAFYOM010000401.1 GCA_017560165.1 Parabacteroides sp. | reverse complement strand
GAGAAAAAAGAGGTTGTAGATTTTACGGAAAATAAGGTCTCTTTATCTTCAGATGTTACATTCTCTAAAGAGGAAGAATCTTCTAAATCAATATCTGAAATAAAAAAAGATTCAGAAGTTATTGAAGCAGTAGATTCATCGAATGGAGAGGGTAAACGGGTATTTCGTCATCCAGATACAAAATCTGTATTAGATCAATTATTCCCTTTATCTCCTTCAAAACTTGAAACTAAAAATATAAACGAACAGGTAAATAACAATAATAACAATAATAACAATGCGCAGCTGAATAATAATCAGCGTCAGAATAATAGACAAAATAATCACAATAATAATCAGCGAAACAATAATAATCAACCTCAAGAAAAACAATATGAATTTGATGGAATCTTGACAGGTACAGGGGTGTTGGAAATGATGCCTGACGGATATGGTTTTTTGCGTTCCTCTGATTATAACTATTTGACGTCACCTGATGACATTTATGTTTCACAATCTCAAATTAAATTATTCGGATTGAAAACGGGTGATGTTATTGAGGGTGCTATTCGTCCTCCAAAAGAAGGAGAGAAGTATTTCCCATTAGTAAAGGTTGATAAAATAAATGGTTTGACACCGGAAGAGGTACGTGACCGTGTTCCATTTGATCATTTAACTCCGCTTTTCCCTGATGAAAAGTTTATGCTTACAGCTCGTAAATCTCCGAAAGTATATGATAATATTGCTGTACGTGTAGTAGACCTGTTTTCTCCGATAGGAAAGGGACAACGTGGTTTGATTGTGGCTCAACCTAAAACAGGTAAAACCATGTTGTTGAAAGATATTGCTAATGCAATTGCTGCAAATCATCCGGAAGTTTATATGATTATTCTTTTGATAGATGAACGTCCTGAAGAGGTTACAGATATGGCACGAAGTGTGGATGCAGAAGTTATAGCATCTACTTTTGATGAACCAGCTGAACGTCATGTAAAGATTGCAGAAATTGTGTTGAATAAGGCTAAACGTATGGTTGAATGTGGTCATGATGTTGTAATTCTTTTAGATTCTATTACCCGATTGGCCCGTGCATATAATACCGTTCAACCAGCATCAGGAAAGGTTCTTTCAGGAGGTGTTGATGCAAATGCATTGCAAAAACCTAAACGATTCTTTGGTGCTGCTCGAAATATTGAGAATGGCGGTAGTTTAACTATTTTGGCAACAGCTTTAACAGAGACTGGGTCTAAAATGGATGATGTGATCTTTGAAGAATTTAAGGGTACTGGTAATATGGAGTTGCAGTTGGATCGTAAGTTGGCAAACAAACGTATTTATCCAGCTGTTGATATCACAGCCTCAAGTACACGTCGTGATGATTTGTTGCAAGATGAAAATACTGTCAATCGTATGTGGATTTTACGTAAATATTTGGCTGATATGAATTCGATTGAAGCAATGGAATTTGTTAAGCAGCGTATGGAACAGACTTTTGATAATATGGAGTTTTTAGCGTCAATGAATGGATAAAAATTCCTTTATAATAAAAAAACTCCCTAAAAGTGTGCTATACTTCTTTTAGGGAGTTT
>JAFYOM010000400.1 GCA_017560165.1 Parabacteroides sp. | reverse complement strand
CCTTCAAGAACATCTGTTACTTCTCGAATAAACAGATCAACCGAACCACCATCAAAAATCAAATGATGTACATCCATCAACAAATGAACAGCTGTCTGAGTTTGAATTACCTCAAAACGATAAAGAGGAGCCTTTTGTAAATTAAAAGGCTTTACAAACTCATTTTTATAAATAGCCAACTTTTGTTCATCCATTGTTTTCACAAATATCTTCACAATAGAAG
This sequence comes from Parabacteroides sp., assembly GCA_017560165.1. Taxonomy (GTDB): domain Bacteria; phylum Bacteroidota; class Bacteroidia; order Bacteroidales; family Tannerellaceae; genus Parabacteroides. The sequence goes on along the minus strand of JAFYOM010000400.1, from coordinate 10,453 downwards.
TATTTGTGATAGTCTGAACAATTCTATCCTCTTCAGTTTTGAAACAAACATTCATTTCCGGATGGCAATTTACAACTTTTTTAATAGCCTTTGTCAATTGTTCTGCGTCCGTTCTTTTCGGAAAAGTTAATAGACATGGTATATTATAAATGGTAGAAAACGGATTTTTTAAACATTCGAAATAAACTCCTGTTTGTGCATATGACAATGGAACTGAAGTAATAGATGCAGTCTTTATATTTTTTTCTTCTTCTGAAGTAGAAGAAGATGTATTCATTAATTTGCGTAAAATCTCGTTTTCGATGAATTGTAATGTACCACTCTTCACCAACGTTTTGGAATCCAGCATCACTCCGTAACGCTTGTTAATCTGAACGGCAAGTTTAATAGCTGTAATGGAAGTCATTCCCGCATAACCTAAAATGGTTGTAATACCAAATTCCTTATTATTGATAACAGACGCTATTAACTCATGTAATTCTGTTTCAAGCACATTCATAGAAACATTGGATTCTTGTATGCTTGTTCCTTTCTTCTCAGGCTTCGGTAATGCTTTCTTATTAACTTTTTGGTTCTGATTGAGTGGAATACTTTCTATCTGCATAGTAATAGCAGGAACCATATAAGGCGGCTTTTCGTCCATAATGAAACTATTAAGAGTATCGATGTCTATCGTCTTATCACTAACGATATAAGCCGCAATGAATTTTCCTCCACCTTCTTCATCGAAAGCTTGCACTGTTACATCCTTAATTCCCGGATATTCCCGGATAATAGATTCAACTTCTTTTAACTCAATGCGGAAACCACGAACTTTTACTTGTCCATCTCGTCTTCCTATAAATTGTATTTCTCCTGAAGGCAAATAACGAACGATATCACCAGAACGATAAATACGGGCATATTTCTTGTCTGTATCAAAAGGATTGTCAATATATACTTCCTGTGTCTTTTCCGGACGATTCAAATATCCACGTGATACTTGTGGACCAGCAATCCAAAGTTCTCCTGGAGCCCCAACTGGTAAACGATGTCCAAATGCATCCACAATATATAAATGCATATTATCAATCGCTTTTCCGATAGGTATCTCTTTTTGTTTATTCTTTACTGTATATGCTGTAATTAATACAGTAGTCTCTGTTGGTCCATAAAGGTTATGTAAACTAAATCTTTCAGGAGGAGTCAATGAAGCTAACTTTTCTCCTCCTACTGACATATGTCTAAGTGTATGATTTTCAATGTTAGTTGCGAACTGATAACCCACTTGGGTAGTCATGAAAGAGTGGGTAATTCCATGTTTTTCAAAATAATCATTCAAAGCCAACAAGTCCAAACGGATTTCTTCCGGAATAATATACAGAGTAGCACCACTTACTAATGTAGGATAAGTATCCATCATGCTTGCATCAAAACCAAAACTTGCATAGGTAGCAATCTTATCACCTACCTGTAAATCATAATAAGATTGATACCAATGGCAGAAAGCAACAATGTTTTTATGCTCTAACTGACATCCTTTAGGTACACCGGTAGAGCCACTAGTATAAAGCATAATAAATAAGTTCTCAGGACTTATTGTTATCTCTGGAACCGGTAATTCTGGTAATGTAAACAAATCCTTGGTCAATAGTACTTCTCCTTGATATTCGTCTGTCAATGAACACAAATCCTCATCTGCAATCAACAGACGAACATTGGCATCCTGCATCATGAAATTAAGTCGTTCTTTAGGATATGTCGAGTCAAGCGGTTGATAGGCACATCCAGCTTTCAATACACCCAACGGAGTAATGGCCATCCATTCACTACGAGAAATAAGAATAGAAACTACATCTTCCTTACCTAATCCTTTTGATGCTATACAAGCAGCCATCCGATCACTGATTTCATCTACTTGTCGGTAAGTATATTGTTTGTCCTTGAAAACAACGGCTACTTGATCCGGTGTTTCCATTACTTGCTTACGAAAAAGCGAAACAATAGTTTGAGTATCATCATACTCCTTTTCTGTAAGATTAAATGAATCTAAAAGTTCAATTTGCTTTTCAGTCGTAATACGAATATCACGTAAATATTCTTGAGAGAGGAATCCATTAATAACTGCTTCATAACTTTCTAAAAATTGATTAATCAATTCAGGCGAATACTCTTTTACATTGTACACTGCTGTCGCTTTACATTTGCCATTCTCAATAAAAGCCTTCATATACAACGAGACATTCAATGTACTGTCAATTAACCAAGTTGTTTTCATTGGTTTACCCATAAGTTGGATATAATTGAAGAGCATCCCATGCCAACCAAACATCGTATTAAACTGAGGAGACACGTCGTGCATAAAATCCATAAATGAATAGATATCATGTTTTCGACAATTACTCATCTGCTCTTGTCCTGCACGAAGTAATTCCATTACAGTTGTCTCCATAGTAAATTTGGTATAAACAGGTATTGTTTTTACAAACATACCTATGGTATGTGCCAACCGTTTGTCATTACGTCCGTTATATGCTGTAGTGAAAAAGGATTCCTGCTCATTATTATATTTAGCTAATAAAAAAGCATATGCAGTAGTAAACAAATTACTTTTAAAGATCTTATTCTCTTTACAAAATAGATCAACTACATCTAAATCTATATCCAAAACCCTGGTAATATTTCCCTGTTCATTACCAGCTTCTTCCAAATCAGGAGTTAATTGTGAAAAGGTATCAGCACAATCAAAATTCTGAATATACCAAGCTTTACCTTCTTCAAAAGCTGAAGTTTTCCGTTGTTCTGCCTCTTCTATTGCTTGGTTATTCAATGTAAGAATTTCAGACTCTATTGATTCATTGTTATAAATCTTTTCTATATTATCCAACAATATTTGCATTGAAGTTCCATCAAAGACAATATGATGAACATCTATAAAGAAATAGAAATAGTTTACATCCTTAAATAAACGTACACGAAAAAGCTGATCTTTATGTAAATCAAAAGGTTGAATCAAAAAAGGTTTTATCTGTTCAATATCTTCTATAAATTCAAGATTCAAAGTCCATGTTTCATTAGATAAATCTATCACTTGTACAGGTTCGTCATCTTTATCAAGTTCTATTCGACTAAATAAAGCAGGATGAGATTTGATAGCTGTTTCAATAGCAACACAAAGCTGTTTATCCTCCAAGCTTCCATCCAATTGATAAATAAATCCATTGTTATAACAGACCTCTCCTGCTTTATTCATACATTCTACATAAATACCATATTGTGATTTCGATAATGGAGCTATCTGTTTCATATAGAGTTCTTTTTAATTTTTACTTTTCATGAATTAGGCAATAAATATAAAAAATATAATTGTATATTTGAGTTTAAAATAAAAAATCAACTCTTTACATAGAGTAAAAAAATCACAAACTCATGAATAAATTCTTTATCCTTACAACCATTCTTTTCAGTTATTGCTGCAATCTGTTTGCACAAGAAATTGAATATGCCCGTCCGGTTAATACTCCGGAAAGTTGTACCAGTATCATGGTAGGTAAAAAAGCTTCTACAGATGGATCTGTAATGACTAGTCACACATGTGATGGAAACTATCGTACATGGATGAATATCGTGCCAGCAGCCCGATATGACAAAGATACAATTGTATCAATCTATGAAGGATATATGCATACCGAACACGCTATGGATAGTACAGGAATGAAACTAAAAGGAATCATTCCGGAAGCACGTGCCACCTATCAATATTTGAATACGGCCTACCCTTGTCTGAATGAAAAACAATTAGCAATTGGTGAAACAACCATCACCGGCCGTAAAGAGTTACAGAACGAAAAAGGGATGTTTATGATTGAAGAGTTGGAAAAAATGGCTTTACAACGTTGCAGTACAGCACGTGAAGCTATCCAACTGATTGGTGAATTGGTTGAAAAATATGGATATGCAGATCTTGGAGAGTGTCTGACCATCGCCGATCCAAATGAAGTTTGGCATTTTGAAATTTTTGGTGAAGGCCCTAACAAAATCGGAGGAGTATGGGCAGCAGTTCGTATACCAGACGATCATGTAGGTGTTTCTGCGAATGTACCTCGTATTTCTACACTTGACCTAAAAGATAAAGCCAACTATATGGCCTCCAAAAATGTGTTTTCTGTTGCCAAAAAGATGGGTTTATGGGACGGAAAAGAACCTTTTAAATTTTGGAAAGCGTATGGTGGAGGTAATAATTCAGGAGAACCTAAATCATTCAGTATTCGTGAATATTTTATCTTAAACACATTAGCTCCTTCCCTTGGTCTTTCATACGATGCTGAAGAGTTGCCAATCAGTGTCAAACCGGATAAGCAGGTTTCCATCACTGATATGATGGCTCTTTTCCGTCAGACATATGAAGGAACTGAATGGGATATGACTCAACACTTAAAAGTAGTTGTCAAGGATAAAGAAACCAATCGAATCGATACTATTATCAGCCCGGCTGCCAACCCTTGGATGAAACCGGATATGGTCAGTATGTTGAATGGGATTAAAGAAGGGACAACTACCCGTTATCGTTTAGTGGCAGTTCCACAGTGTTCCTACTCACATATCATCCAACTTCGTAGTTGGTTACCCAATGCTATCGGTGGGGTTGCTTGGGTCTCTTTTGATAATCCTGGACAAAGTCCACGCATTCCAATCTTTGCCGGAATTACTAAACTTCCTGAAATTTTCCATATTTGTGGTCAGCACCGTCATCGAGAAGATGCAATCATCTGGAAGTTCCGTACAGCTAATAAGTTAGCTACTGTTCGCTGGGGATTGACCAAAGATATTGTCAATGCTTCGATTGCCCATTTTGAAGAAAAGGGACAAAGCGAACTTCCTTTCGTTGAAAACCGTTACAAAGAATTGCAAAAAAGCAAAGGAGAAGAGGCTGCCTGTTCTTTCTTAACCGGTTATACTGCTGATTTTGCCGGAGCCACTATTCTACGATGGGAAGAGATGGCTGATGAATTTTGGGCTATGTTCGCAAGAGGATTCTGATATAAACCTATTTTCACTCAATAAAAAAGGCTACTTGAAATGAATCAAGTAGCCTTTTCTTATATCTCTTTACAAGATAATCTTTGTTATCCTATGGAAGCAGCTTGCTTATCCACTGAAATAAGTTCTATTTCAAAAACAAGTGTAGAATAAGCCGGAATATCTCCGTTATCAGTCGAACCATAAGCCAACTGTTGAGGAATCCAAACTTCATAGATATCACCTTCTACCATATGTTGCAAAGCAACTCCCCAACCTGAAATTACAGAACCATAATAGGTATTTGCATAATAGGAGCTTACTGCACATCGGAAAGGAACACCATCTTCTAACTGGTACTCGTCAAATAATTCTCCATTAGTAAAATAACCTTTATAATAAACTGAAACAAGACTATTAAAATAGGCTCTTTTACCATTTCCTTTCTTTATCAACTTTGCAAAAACATATCCATCACCAGCTTCTGATTCCCATTTTACATAATTAGGATCATCTGCTTTTTCTAAAAAGGCAACTTCCTGTTCTAACTTATAAGCTTCCAATTCAACAGCTTCTTGGTCCACTTTATTATCATCTCCACAAGCAGGGATAACAAGTACACACAACAACATCAACGCAATATGCAAATACTTCTTCATCTGTTTATTCCATTATCTTTTTTAATAAATTCTTCATGCTTACCTTTTCAGAGATAATTTCATGTAACTTATCAATACTTACACGTTCCTGTTCCATAGTATCACGGAAACGGATAGTTACGCAATTATCTTTCAAAGTATCGTGGTCTACTGTGATACAGTATGGAGTACCAATAGCATCTTGACGACGATAACGTTTACCGATAGAATCTTTTTCATCATATTGGCAACGGAAATCAAAACGCAACATATTTACAATTTCTTCAGCTTTTTCAGGAAGACCATCTTTCTTAACCAACGGAAGAACTGCCAACTTAATCGGAGCTAATGCTGCAGGTAATTTCAATACAACACGTGATTCACCGTTTTCCAATGTTTCTTCACAATAAGAACCAGCCATTACACTCAAGAACATACGGTCTACACCGATAGATGTTTCAATTACATACGGAGTATAGCTCTTGTTTAATTCTGGATCAAAATACTGAATCTTCTTTCCTGAGAATTTTTCATGCTGACTTAAGTCGAAGTCTGTACGGCTATGAATACCTTCTACTTCCTTAAATCCAAACGGCATTTCAAACTCAATATCAGTAGCTGCATTAGCATAGTGAGCCAACTTTTCATGATCATGGTAACGATATTTTTCATCACCCAATCCCATTGCTTTATGCCATTTTAAACGAGTTTCTTTCCATTTTTTGAACCATTCCATTTCTTCACCCGGACGAACAAAGAACTGCATTTCCATCTGTTCAAATTCGCGCATACGGAAAATAAACTGACGAGCAACAATCTCATTACGGAATGCTTTACCGATCTGTGCAATACCAAAAGGAACTTTCATACGACCGGTTTTCTGTACGTTCAAGAAGTTTACGAAAATACCTTGAGCTGTTTCCGGACGTAAATAAACTTTCATTGCACCATCAGCTGTAGAACCCATATCTGTAGAGAACATCAAATTGAACTGACGTACATCTGTCCAGTTACGAGTACCGGAAATCGGACAAACGATTTCACAATCCAAAATCAATTGACGTAAATCTTCAAAGTTAGAATCGTTCATGTCTTTAGCAAAACGTTCGTGGATTTCATTCCATTTTGCTTGATATTCCAATACACGACCGTTTGTAGCACGGAATTGTGCTTCATCAAAAGATTCACCAAAACGTTTAGCTGCTTTAGCTACCTCTTTATTGATCTTTTCTTCGATCTTAGCCAAATGATCTTCAATCAAAACATCAGCACGATAACGTTTTTTTGAATCCTTGTTATCGATCAAAGGATCATTAAATGCATCTACGTGACCAGAAGCTTTCCAAATAGTCGGATGCATAAAGATAGCAGAATCAATACCTACTACATTTTCATGTAATAGAGTCATACTATCCCACCAATATTTCTTTATATTGTTTTTTAGCTCTACGCCATACTGACCATAATCGTACACTGCACCTAAACCATCATAAATTTCAGAAGAAGGGAATACAAATCCGTATTCTTTACAGTGCGAAACTAATTTTTTAAATACATCTTCTTGTGCCATATTCTTTCTTTTGCCAATTAATCTTCTTTATAAGAATTTGCAAAGTAAATGATTTTTTCCATAACATAGAGCATTTTCAATCGCTTATAAATATATTTTAAAAGCTATATGCGAAGAAAGTAATAGTTTCAAGTGAAATTCACTAACTTTGTAGCTTTAAATAAGAAACGATAAAATAAACAAAATAATCATGGAATACAATTTCAGAGAAATTGAGAAGAAATGGCACGAATATTGGATTGCCAACAAAGTGTATAAGGTTGAAAAAAATAGCGATAAACCAAAATATTACGTATTGGACATGTTCCCTTATCCTTCTGGAGCCGGATTACATGTAGGACATCCACTTGGTTACATTGCTTCTGACATTTATTCCCGTTATAAACGTTTACAGGGATTCAACGTATTACATCCGATGGGATATGATGCATATGGATTGCCGGCTGAACAATATGCAATCCAAACCGGTCAACATCCAGAAGTAACAACAAAGAAAAACATCGCTCGTTATCGTGAGCAGATGGATAAGATTGGCTTCTGCTATGATTGGAGTCGTGAAGTACGTACTTGTGATCCGGAATATTATAAATGGACACAGTGGGCATTTGTTCAGATGTTCAATAGTTACTATTGCAACAATAAAAAACAGGCACGTCCTATCAGTGAATTGGTTACCATTTTCGAACAAAACGGTACAGAAGGTTTGGATGTAGCTTGCAGCGAAGAGCTTCATTTCACTGCTGAAGAATGGAATGCAAAAAGTAACAAAGAAAAACAGGAAATCTTATTAAACTACCGTATAGCTTATCGTGGTGAAACCATGGTAAACTGGTGTGCTGCCTTAGGAACAGTATTGGCTAATGATGAAGTTGTGAATGGTGTATCTGAACGTGGTGGTTATCCGGTTGAACAAAAAGTTATGCGTCAATGGTGTTTACGTGTATCAGCATACGCACAACGTTTATTAGAAGGATTAGATACCATTGATTGGACAGACTCTTTAAAAGAGACACAACGTAACTGGATTGGTCGTAGTGAAGGTACAGAAGTACAATTCAAAGTAAAAGACAGTGATTTAGAATTTACCATCTTTACTACCCGTGCAGATACAATGTTTGGTGTTACCTTCATGGTATTGGCTCCGGAAAGTGAATTAGTAGAACAAGTTACAACCGCTGAACATAAAGCTGCAGTAGAAGCATATTTGGATCGTACTAAAAAACGTACTGAACGTGAACGTATTGCAGACCGCTCTGTAACAGGTGTATTTAGTGGTTCTTATGCGATTAATCCGTTTACCGGTGATGCTGTACCTATCTGGATCAGTGATTATGTATTGGCTGGTTATGGTACAGGTGCTATTATGGCAGTTCCGGCACATGACAGTCGTGACTATGCTTTTGCTAAACATTTTAACTTACCGATTGTACCATTGATTGAAGGTTGCGATGTTAGTGAAGAAAGTTTTGATGCCAAAGAGGGTATTGTTTGTAACTCTCCAAAAGCTGATGTTACTCCTTATTGTGGTTTATCATTAAACGGCTTGACAGTAAAAGAGGCTATTGCAGCTACTAAAAAATATGTACAAGAATATCAATTAGGACGTGTTAAAGTAAATTTCCGTCTTCGTGATGCTATCTTCAGCCGTCAACGTTATTGGGGTGAACCATTCCCTGTTTATTACGATGCAGATGGTATGCCACAAATGTTACCGGTTGACAAACTTCCTCTTTTCTTCCCGGAAGTAGATAAATTCTTACCGACAGAAACAGGAGAACCTCCATTAGGACATGCTATCAAATGGGCTTGGGATACTGTTAAACAAGAGGTAACTGAAGTTTCTCAAATAAATAATGAAACAATTTTCCCATTGGAACTTTGTACAATGCCTGGATTTGCCGGTTCATCTGCTTATTATTTACGTTACATGGATCCACATAATGACCAAGCTTTGGTTGCTAAAGAGGTAGATGAATATTGGCGTAATGTAGATTTGTATATCGGTGGTACAGAACATGCAACAGGTCACTTGATTTATAGCCGTTTCTGGAATAAGTTCTTATTTGATTTAGGTGTTATATGTGAAGAAGAACCATTCAAGAAATTGATTAACCAAGGTATGATCCAAGGACGTTCAAACTTTGTATATCGTATCAACGGAACAAATAAGTTTGTTTCTTTGAATTTAAAAGATCAATATGAAGTTACTCCTATTCACGTAGATGTAAACATTGTTTCAAATGATGTATTGGATGTTGAAGCTTTCAAGAACTGGCGTCCGGAATATAACAATGCTGAATTTGAATTGGAAGATGGTAAATATATCTGTGGTTGGGCTGTTGAAAAGATGTCTAAATCAATGTTCAACGTTGTCAATCCGGATATGATTGTTGAAAAGTATGGAGCTGATACACTTCGTTTATATGAAATGTTCTTAGGTCCGTTGGAACAGTCTAAACCATGGGATACCAATGGTATTGATGGTGTTCATCGTTTCTTAAAGAAACTTTGGGGATTATTCTTTGGTAATACTGATGCTTTACAGGTTACAGATGATGAGCCTACTGCTCAAGAATTAAAATCATTGCATAAATTGATTAAGAAGGTAACATATGATATTGAACATTTCTCATACAATACCTCTATCAGTGCATTCATGATCTGTGTAAATGAATTAGGAAGTTTAAAATGTAACAAACGTGCCATTTTAGAACAAGTAATTATTCTACTTGCTCCGTTCGCTCCTCATATAGCAGAAGAACTATGGCATACATGTGGTCATACAACAACTATTTGTGACGCTCAGTGGCCTATTCATAACGAAGAATATTTGAAAGAAAATTCACTTGTTTATGCAATTTCTTTCAATGGTAAAGCTCGTTTCAATTTGGAACTTCCGGCAGATATGCCTCGTGAAGAAATTGAAAAAGCTGCCCTTTCTCATGAAAATTCAGCTAAATGGATGGATGGTAAGACTCCTAAAAAGGTCATTGTCGTACCAGGAAAGATTGTAAATATTGTAATCTAATAATATTTATACATAAACTATAATGAAAACCATAAGTCATAAAGTTTATTTTGCTATACAAGATTACCTAATGATTCTATTAGGTACTCTTTTGTTTGGTTTTAGTTTCAACGGATTTATCCTTTCAAATGAAATTATTACCGGTGGAGTAAGTGGTATTTGTGCTTTAATCTTTTTTGCTAGCAATGAGTTGATACCTGTTTCAGTATCCTATTTGAT
>JAFYOM010000399.1 GCA_017560165.1 Parabacteroides sp. | reverse complement strand
TTTTATTAGCATGTTTGTTGTCCGGAATATTTTTCAGTTGTTCTTCAGAAGAAGAGATTTTGGATACTTCTAAAACAGAAGATTTAATTACCGAAAATGTAAAGCGAATTCCCATTGTATTAACAAATGAAGAGACAGTTATAAATGAACAGATTCATAATTTCTCTTTTCATTTTATTAGTGAATATGCTAAACTGAATAAAAAAGAAAATTATTGTGTTTCTCCTTTAAGCACCTCCTTCTTAATGGGGCTACTATTGAACGGTGCGGAAAATAGTACCTATTCACAAATACAAAAAACATTAGGAGGAGAAAACATTGAAGCAACTTCTATAAATGCTTATTTTAAAAAGTTGCGTGAAGGATTAAAAGAAACAGATAAAAATTCTTTGTTCACTGAAGCAAATAGTTTATGGGTAAAAAGAGGAGTCTCTTTATTAACAGACTATGTAAAGACAAGTGAAAATTATTATGGAGCAAGCCTAAAAGAGAATCAGTTGTTTAATACTGAAACAGTTGATGCTATCAATAATTGGGGAAAAGAACAGACTAATGGAAAAATTACCAAGTTTATTGATAACACTTCTGAAATAGCGAATTTAAATGCATTATTTCTTAATACAATTTATTTTAAAGGCGGATGGATTTCTTCTTTTTTAAAAGGAAGAACTCAAAATAAGGCATTTATATTAGGGAATGGGCAGTCTGTACAAGTTTCAACTATGTATCAGGAAATGCCAGCATTGGGAGGTAAAAATGAAGAAATAACGATTGTACCATTAGGATTAGGGAATGGTTCTTTTTATATTTATTTCTTTTTGCCTACAAACTCTCAAATAAAAGTAGATGATTTATTGTCTTCTTTGACAAAAGAGAAATGGGCTCAATGGAAAAAAACAATTCAAATCTGTAAATTACAGATTTCTTTACCCCGTTTTGATGTAGAGAATGAAAGTAGCTTAAAGAATATATTAGAGACCATGGGAATAGTTGACACTTTTACTTCTGCAGCTTGTTTCACTAAAATAAGCAATCAGCCTTTTTCTTTAGGTTTAATTAAACAAAAAACTAATTTTACTATTAATGAAGAAGGGGTAGAAGGAGCATCTATAACCGGAACAGGTTTATTAACGGATGGTAGTGCTGGGCTTCCTACTTTACAAGTAGATTTTAATCGTCCATTTGGTTTTATTCTTTCTGAAGTAAGTACGGGAACAATCCTTTTTGCCGGAAAAATTGGAAATCCAAATGTTAACTAAGATAATCTTTTTGTCTCATTTGAACAAAAAATGGATGGGCATTGAATGTAGAATTTATGCTCATCCATTTTTTATTTTTTCTATATAAAATTATCTATACATTACCATCGGTGTAATTACACCTCTTTTAAACTAGTTCAACTCTTTGATTTTTATATTTCTAAAAGAGACTTCATCTTCATGATACTGAAGAAGAATATGTCCCTTTTCTGCAGTTCCGAAAGGTCCAAATTCAGCATACGCATCCTTGATAAACTTACTTCCTTTTACCTGTTCTAAGAAAGCATCAGATGCCCAATCATATTCAACAGTTTTCTGACCATTCAACCAATGTTCAACATGCTTATTTGGTAAAACTTTAACAATCGCCTGATTCCATTCGCCTACCGGTTTTACAACTTTTTCTTGAGGTGCTATAATATCATACAAACCAGCTACCGTACGACTTCCCTCTACCGATGTAAATAATTTCGCATCCGGATGCTGTGCATCATCCAAGACTTGATATTCCGGTCCAAAAGCAAAGCCTTTTCTTTTTTCACTTTCCAATACTCTGTACTTCACACCACTATTTGCACCCGGAGTCACTTTAAATTCAAAACTTAATTCAAAATATTGATATTGATCAATTGTTACAATATCACTACTTTTCTGACCATTTAAGTCAGCTTTTTTTATCACTTGAATCTCTCCATTTTCAATTTTCCAACCACAATCAGGAAACGTTTCTTTTCCTACACCACGCCATCCGTTTGTTGTCTTTCCATCAAACAATAACTTCCAACCCTCTGCTTTTTCATTTTCAGTAAGAGTGTTTAGAGTCATTTCTTCCTGTTGAATGTTTTCTGATTTTCCCGATTTGTTACTCGGTTGACATGCTGCGCATAAAACCACTAAAGACACAGCTGCCACTGACAAATACTTTTTCATATAATCATCTGTTACTTAATAAATTTATATTTTATACAAAGTTAGTATCTTTGCACTTTACTAAAAAAATATATATACTAAAAACTATATGAAAACAGCTTTTTTTGATTTTGATGGTGTGATTGTAGATACAGAACCTCTTTATGATTTGTACTGGAATGAAGCAGGAGAACGTTATCATACAGGAATACCTAACTTTGCTGCACATATAAAGGGAACAACCTTACCTTCCATTATCCAAAAATTCTTTTCTGATCGTTCGGAAGAAGAAAGATCTCAAATTGCTCGTGAAGCAACTGATTTTGAATTACAGATGCCTTTCCCCACTATTCCGGGAGCTTTGAAATTCATCCAACTATTAAAGAATAACAATGTAAAAATTGGATTAGTAACAAGTTCTGATAAAGCAAAATTAGATCGCGCACTCCGTCTTTTAGATTTGGAAAACACCTTTGATACGATTGTAACAGCAGACCGTATCACAACAGGAAAACCTGATCCAATGTGTTATCTGTTAGCGGCCAAAGATTTAAACGAAAATCCATCTGATTGTTTGGTTTTTGAAGATTCTTTTGCTGGTATCCAATCCGGAAATAGCGCAAATATGCGTGTTATCGGTTTATGTACAACCAATCCGGAATCCTCTATAAAGGACATGGTATATCAAGTCATTCCTAACTTTGAAAACCTTACTTTAGAAGAGTATAAACAATGGTAACCCCATAAAAAAAGCTCTCTGTCAGAAACAGAGAGCTTTTTTGGATATTCTATTTTTCAATTAAAAATTATAACCGACACGTAACGCTACAGCCGCACCATCTAAATCTTTAATAATATTATACTTAGCTTCTACCCCAACTGTAATCTGATCAGTAGCATATACCTCGCCTCCTAAACCTAAATTAGCTCCCAAATAAGTTTCATTCCACGAACCTAGTTTCCAAAAAGACAAACTTAAACCAGCTAACGGATAAAAGCCAAACATATCACTTAGTTTAAATACATAATGCGCATTCATATCAATAGCCCATGCACTCAAACCATTATGTTTGATTAAATGAGAAACAGAGGGAGATAAACGTACATTATCAACAATACAATAACGATAATCGATTCCTAAAGTTGTATTTCCTACGTCATTAAAATTATAACCCAAGTTAAATCCAAAAGAAGATTGTCCCTGTTCTGTTTGAGCAAAAGCACCAACACTAAACAATGTCAACATTAACATTACAACTAATTTTTTCATACGCTCTAATTTTTAGTTCAACATTTTTGCCAAATATAATACTTTTTTAAAAAAGAACAATTAATAAGCTTTTAATCGCTCACCAGCACTTTTTACAATGTTACGATAAAACTCTTCATCATAACCTGGAAACTCCGGATACTCAGATAAGCCATAACCGTTCTGCATGAACTTACCATCTTTTTCCTTCTTCATATTTCCATCCATATATTTCACTAACAGATACTCTCCTAATTTTTTCCAACGCTCAGTGGCTTGATCTGCAGTTGTTGTACTGAACCATGTTAAGAACTTAACAGCCTCTTTCGGATCCTTTACATACAATTCTTGAGCAGCCTTATCTATTAAAGGAACTGTTGCTTGATATCCATTTTCTAACTCTTGCTGTACTTTGCGAATATCTTGAATCATGTAGCTATACTTATGATATGCCATATTTGCCACCCAGTTGTGAATCCAAAAAGCAGATGTCCATGAGAAATTCATCATATCCCCATTTCCTACTCGATAACACTCCGGAGATGCTTGAATAGAACAATAAAGAGGTGTAAACACAGCCATATCTGCATCATCCACCCCAAACCAAAGAATTCCACCGATTGGATCAGGTAACCAGTCACGTAACTGAGGGATAATCACAAAACCGGTTTGCTGTGTAGCTATCGCACGTTCATTTGTATATAATTGTCCATCAACTTCATAACGAGAAGGACGCCAACGATAAGGAACTTTATACGGGCCAGCACCAGGATCCTTTGTCATATCTAAATCTGTTCCTTCATAATGATCGCGCATTCCGGCTTGTACATCTTGCAAGGATAGCAAACGATTCGGTTTAATATATAAAGGCATAGGAGTTTTAGTTGAATCACCCTTTATAAACTCTGTATATTGCTCCATTGATTTATCATATTTGCGGAAGAAAGACCATACACGCGCTTCACATCCACGCAATCCCCCAAAATCATACGGATTATAGGCTTTTTGGAAACTGAAATCTTTATCTTTTCCTTTGAAATAACCTTTTTCACGAGCAAAAGAGACTACATCCGGAGAATAGATACAATTTTCTTTATCATCAAATGGAATCTGCTGAATACGAGACTGGTTTGCATGTGCTGCAATACAATCATCCGGAATACGGATGGCTACCCATACTGCACCTTTATTTCCAACACCTTTACCAATCATTTCCATGATCCAGACTTCATTTTTATCTGCAATTGAAAATGATTCACCAGTACTGTAATAGCCATACTCTTTCACCAAGTCTGTCATCGTTTTAATCGCCTCACGAGCAGTCTTACAACGTTGCAATGTCACATAAATCAAGCTTCCATAATCCATAATACCTGTTGAATCGATCAACTCTTCACGACCTCCAAAAGTACTTTCAGTAATAGCCAACTGATGTTCATTCATATTTCCAATAACAGAATAAGTTTCCTCTACTTGAGGAATCTTTCCTAAATATTTATGGGTATCCCATTCATAAATATCCAACATTGCACCTTTAGGCCATTTAGCAGCCGGCCAACGATATAACTCACCGTATAACGTGTGTGAATCTGCAGCATAACTAATCATAACCGACCCATCCACAGACGCTTTCTTTCCCACTAACAATCCTGTACATGCCATTACTTTTATACTAGAAAAGACTAATATACAGATTGTAACTAATAATCCTGTTTTTTTCATATAAATATAATTTATTAATTATTCATTCATTGCATTGCATACAAAGAGGCAATCTCCTCTGCCCAAACCGACTCATCCGGAGTCTCCAAAATTAATGGAATATGATCAAATCGGACATCTTTCATCAACAATTCAAATGTTGTCAACCCCATATAACCTTTTCCGATACTATCATGACGGTCAACACGAGTAGCCAACTCTTTCTTAGAATCATTGATATGCATACCTTTCAAGTATGAAAAACCGATTATCTCATCAAATTTCTTAAATGTTTTCGTAAAAGATTCTACCGAACGAATCTCA
>JAFYOM010000398.1 GCA_017560165.1 Parabacteroides sp. | reverse complement strand
CTAAATCAAGACACCAATTAGCAATAACTATAGAGAATAAAGAAGCAACTAAATAAGGAATAATATCTTTAAATATGTCTTTAATGTTAATCCGAACTAAATTATTGACATATATATGCCAAATAGATAACCATATAATAGTATATACTGATATATAAACTACTAACATAAATATTAATCCATATCTTATAGTAAATAAGGCTAAAAATAATTGAATACAGCCTATCAATACATAACTATATAAATAGAAATCAGAACGTCCCAAACTAACCGTTACTTGCGAATAAAGTAATTGAATAGGAGAAAATGCTCCCCATACACAAAATAATTGCAAAATAGGCACACAAGGCAACCATTTTTCTCCTATAGTTATCAGTATAAATTCATTTGAAATAAAAGCTAAACCAAACATTGAAGGAAAAGATATAAAAGTAGAAAAACGAATCAATTTTCTTAAAATATTTATAAATCTCCCCTCTTCTGACTTTGTTGTAGATAAAACAGGTTGAGCAACGCCCATTATCATACCATTAATAATGTTACTCCCCATATTCATCCATTTATTCCCCTGAGTATAAAAACCTACATCTACTGCACTATAATATTTTCCTAATAAAATTGAAAATATATTATTATTAATATGATTAAAGATATTTGTAATAAATAATTTTACGCCAAATGTATACATACTTTTTATTGGCGATAGATTTATATGAAATGATGGACGCCAAGATATAAAAAAAATCCTTAACAAAAATCCCAAAAAAGCATAGACCATTGATTGACAAACTAATGCCCAATATCCATATCCCATATTTGCCATACAAACTCCTATTATCCCTGAAACAAAAAGAGCCACTAAATCCATTTTTGCTTTTTCTTTCACTAACATTTTACGAAATAAAATTGCATTATAACTTGTCACAAAAGTTGATGGTAATATCAATAAAAATAAGATCCGTGACAAAGATGTTAACTCAGGACGTTCAAAAAATAAAGATATAACAGGAGCCAATAAAAACAATAACACATACAAAGATGTTCCTACTATAATTGTAAACCAAAATACCGCATTGTAATCTTCATGACGAAATTCTGGTTTATTGGTTAAAGCAGCAGTAAAACCACTTTCAGATATCGAATTGGCTATTGCTATAAAAATAGTCAACATACCGACTAATCCATAATCTTCTACAGTCAATATTCTTGCCAAAAAAATACCAAAAACCATTCCTAGGAATTGTTGCACACCATTGCTCAACCCTCCCCAAAAGAGGCCTTTGGCTGTTTTTTCTTTAAGAGTCTGTTCGGCCATAGACTATCTTCCTATACAATGATAGACAAATCCATATTCTTCAAGCTCTTTGATGTCGTAGATATTACGACCATCTAAAATCAGTGGCGTATTCATCAGTTTTTTAACCACCTGCCAAGAGGGTAAACGAAACTCTTTCCATTCGGTTACAAGCAAAAGAGCATCTACATCGACTACCGCATCATAAATATCTTGGGCATAGCGCACTGAATCACCTAAACGACGACGGGTTTCTTCCATCGCTACCGGATCATATACAGAAACGTCACAACCTGCTGCTAATAATTTATCAATCAATACCAACGATGGAGCTTCACGCATATCATCAGTTTCCGGTTTAAAAGCCAATCCCCATAAGGCAATCCGTTTTCCCTTCAAATCTCCTTGGTAATATTCCTGCAATTTACGGAATAGGATGGATTTCTGTTCTTCATTTACCTCCTCTACCGCTTCCAATATACGCATGGTATACCCATTTGTCTTGGCAGTCTTAATCAAAGCCTTGATATCCTTTGGGAAACAAGAACCTCCATAACCACAACCGGCATACAAGAAACGATTACCTATACGGGCATCCGAACCTATTCCTTTACGCACCATATTCACATCTGCCCCTACAATCTCACATAGATTAGCAATATCATTCATGAAACTGATACGAGTAGCTAACATCGCATTTGCAGCATATTTAGTCATTTCAGCTGATGGGACATCCATAAAGATTACTCGGAAGTTATTGAGCAAGAAAGGACGATACAAACGAGTCATCAACTCTTTAGCTCGCTCCGATTCCACTCCTACCACTACTCGGTCAGGACTCATAAAATCTTTGATGGCTGCTCCCTCTTTCAGAAACTCCGGATTGGAAGCCACATCAAAAGCGATATCTACCCCACGTTTATCCAATTCCTCTTGAATCGTCTGACGAACCTTCAAAGCCGTACCTACCGGAACGGTACTTTTCGTCACAACTAACAGATGTTTAGTCATGTGTTGTCCGACTGTACGTGCTACTTCCAATACATACTTCAAGTCCGCACTTCCATCCTCATCGGGAGGTGTTCCTACCGCACTGAAAAGTATGTCTACTTCATTCAAGCAATCGGTCAAATCAGTCGTAAAATGGAGGCGCCCAGCCTTTTGATTTCGATGCACCATCTTTTCCAACCCCGGTTCATAGATTGGAATCATCCCTTGCTTCAAATTTTCAATCTTTTGCGCATTGACATCGACACAAACCACCTCGGTTCCCATCTCTGCAAAACAGGCACCAGTGACCAATCCGACATACCCCGTCCCAACTATAGCTATTTTCATGATTTATAATCAAATAAAGTTGTTGCTTACCCCAATTAATTCTCTTTTGGGTATACATAACCTTGTCACTCCTAATATTGGAATGACGAAGTTGCAACAAAGATAATAGTTTGAGCTGAGCCAAACAAACCTCTTCCCCATTCTCTTTTTGACAGTTTAAAACAAAAAACCTTCTTTTCCTTACAATCCGAGAAAACTCAACTACCTGAGAATCGCTTATTCTAGGACAGAAAAATCTTTCCGTAGAATATCGCATGGATTCAAGGGGTTCATTTTCCTCCTTCTCGTTACTTTTCCCTATTTGTCGGCAACTAATCGCCATTACATCGGACTTATTTCTCATTACATCGGATGTAATACCCAATTGCTCGGTAGTAATTTTTCTTTTTTTCACCTAAAAAAACCGATTTTATAAGCATAAAAGCCCCATTTTCTCCATACAAACAGTCAAATTTGTTGCTAACAAATAAAAAAGCATCCACTATTACATATTTTTTAACTCCTCTTTTGTCCTAAAAACGAACACTTTTCAAAATAACAATTCATAATCATTCTCGTAAAATTCATAACATTTTATCATTTTTCATCTCCAAAGAAATTCATCGTCCAAAGAATAAATCTTAGTCCGATTTTCTGCTTAGAATGAATTAATTGTGTAAATTTGCACTACAAACAATTAGGAATGATGGGCGTAGAAATTAAAGAAGTTACCAGCAAAAAAGAGCTGAAGAAGTTCGTAAAGTTTAATATCGAATTATACAAAAATAATCCGTATCATGTACCGGGGTTGATTGATGAAGAAATAACAACACTTGACAAAGAAAAGAACCCTGCATTTGAGGTATGTGAAGCAATCTATTTTTTAGCTTATAAAGATGGAAAGATTGCAGGACGCATTGCCGGAATCATTAACCACCGTAGCAATGAAACCTGGAATCAAAAACATGCTCGTTTTGGTTTTGTCGATTTCATTGATGATAAAGAGGTAGTAGATGCATTGTTTGCTGCAGTAGAAAACTGGGCCAAAGAGAAGGGAATGGAAGCACTACATGGTCCAATGGGGTTCACAGATTTGGATCACGAAGGAATGCTGATTGAAGGATTCGATCAATTGGGCACTATGGCTACCATCTACAACTACCCCTACTATCCACAACAGATGGAACGTATGGGATATGTTAAGGATCAAGACTGGCACGAGTTCAAGATCTATATTCCGGATGGTGTTCCTGATAAACACATGCGTATCGGCGAGATCGTAAAGAAAAAATACGGTTTGAAGATCATGAAATTCAAGGATGCCAAATCAATCATGCCATATGCACAGAAGGTATTCCAAACATTAAATGAATCATACGCTCCATTATATGGTTTCGCACGTCTGACTCAAAAACAAATTGACTATTACATCAACATGTATATTCCAATGCTTCAGTACGATTTGGTCACACTGATCGTTCGTGAAGAGGATGATGCCGTCGTAGGTTTTGGTATTTCACTTCCTAGCTTGTCAAAAGCTATGCAGAAAGCCAAAGGACGCATACTTCCATTTGGTTGGATTCACCTGTTGAAAGCATTAAAGAGCAAACCAAAAGTAATTGATTTATATTTGATGGGGGTACTTCCCGAATATCAGAGCAAAGGTGTCAATGCTCTATTATTCAATGACCTAATCCCTGTATATCGCAGTATAGGTGCCGTTTATGCAGAAAGTAATCCGGAATTGGAAAGCAATAATGCCGTACAGGCACAATGGGATTATTTCAAACGCGAACACCATAAGACAAGAAGAGCATTCATCAAGCATCTATAAAAATGGATCAAGACAAGAAAGACATAGAGCAAATAACCAATGCTCAGTTACCAACAGTCAACTACAGCGATGACGATATCAAAACCCTCGATTGGATGGAACATATCCGCCGTCGTCCCGGAATGTATATTGGAAAATTGGGAGATGGCAGTTATGCCGACGATGGTATTTATGTTTTGCTCAAAGAGGTACTAGATAACTCCATCGACGAATACATGATGGGGTTCGGTAAAACCATTGAAGTAACCATCGAAGAAGGAACTGTATCCGTCCGTGACTATGGTCGTGGTGTTCCTTTAGGGAAAGTGGTAGATGTTTCTAGCAAAATGAATACCGGAGCCAAATATGACAGCAAAGCCTTCAAAAAATCTGTAGGATTGAATGGTGTTGGTATCAAAGCAGTCAATGCTTTAAGTAGTTATTTCTTGATAGTCAGCCACCGAGATGGCGAATGTAAGCGAGTGGAATATAACAAAGCGATTATAACCGAAGAGGCTCCTATTTGTGCAACAAAGGAGCCCAACGGTACACTCACCTATTTCATCCCGGATAAAGAGATTTTCAAAGATTATACCTACAAAGAAGAGTATATTGAAAGTTTGCTAAAAAACTATGTTTTCTTGAATTCAGGACTTACCATTGTCTATAACGGAAAGAAGTTTCATTCTCGAAATGGATTGGTTGACCTGTTGAATGAAAATATGACGGCAGAACCGTTATACCCAATCATCCATTTAAAAGGAGAAGACATTGAAGTCGTTATAACTCACAGTAATCAATACGGAGAAGAATATTACTCTTTTGTTAACGGCCAACATACAACACAAGGTGGTACACATCTTTCAGCCTTTCGTGAAGCATTAGGACGTGTCATCAAAGAATATTACAATAAAAATTTTGAATATTCGGATATCCGAGCAGGTGTAGTAGCTGCCATCAGTGTCAAAGTAGAAGAACCGGTCTTTGAAAGTCAAACCAAAACAAAGTTAGGTTCTAAAGATATAGGACCGGAAGGTCCTTCTGTCAGCAAGTTCATTGGAGATTTTATAAAGAAGGAGTTAGATAATTATCTACATAAAAACACTGAAACATCAGATATTTTACTTCGTAAAATTCAAGAATCAGAAAAAGAACGCAAAGCAATTGCCGGTGTAACCAAATTAGCCCGTGAACGAGCCAAAAAAGCCAATCTGCACAACCGAAAACTAAGAGATTGTCGTATCCATTTAAACGATAGCAAAGGTGAAAATTTGGAAGAGAGCTGCATTTTCATTACTGAGGGAGATTCAGCAAGCGGTTCTATTACCAAAAGTCGTGATCCGAACCTTCAAGCTGTATTCAGTCTCCGTGGTAAGCCTCTTAACTGTTACGGTTTAACCAAGAAGATTGTATATGAAAACGAAGAGTTTAATCTACTTCAAGCAGCATTAAATATTGAAGATGGATTAGAAGGATTACGTTATAACAAAGTGATTATTGCAACCGATGCTGATGTAGATGGTATGCATATTCGTTTATTGCTCATCACTTTCTTTTTGCAATTTTTCCCGGATTTGATTAAACGAAATCATGTTTATATCCTACAGACTCCGCTTTTCCGTGTCCGTAACAAACAGAAAACATGGTATTGTTATACAGAAGAGGAACGAGTAAATGCAATTGCTGCTGCTGGTAAAAACGCAGAGATTACTCGATTCAAAGGATTAGGGGAAATCTCTCCGGATGAATTCAAACATTTCATCGGTAAAGATATTCGTTTAGATCTAGTATCCATGAAGAAAGAGGATTCTGTAAAAGAGATGTTGGAATTCTACATGGGAAAGAATACGATGGAGCGACAAAACTTTATCATTGATAATTTAGTTGTAGAAGAAGACGTTGTAAATTGATCATGGATAAAAATACATTTACAAAACGCATCGCACTTTTTCCCGGTTCTTTTGATCCTTTTACCATCGGTCATGCCTCTTTAGTCAGTCGAGGACTCCAATTAGTTGATGAAATCATTATTGCCATTGGCATTAATGAGCAAAAACGTGGTTTCTTTCCTTTAGAAAAGCGGTTGGAGGCCATTCGAGAACTGTATAAAGAAGAACCTCGTGTACAAGTAATCTCCTATCAGTCGTTAACAGTCGATTTTGCAGAACAGATGGGTGCCGGTTTCATCTTGCGTGGGATTCGTTCCACTCTTGATTTTGAATATGAAAAGAACATTGCAGATGTCAATAGACAACTGAATGGGATTGAGACATTGATTCTTTTTACAGAACCTGAATATGCCTCTATCAGTTCCAGTGTCGTTCGTGAATTATTCCGTTATGGTAAAGATATCTCTCCATTTATACCATTTGGTACAAATCTTTTAATTGATAATAAAGAAATATGAAACGATTATTCTTTCCACTCCTTATATTGAGTGTATTCGCAGCCTCTATCTCGGCACAGCGTACTAACAACAATAACACCAATGCCCGAAAACTGCAATTGGCTCTATATGCCATATCTAATTTATATGTAGATACAACCAATGAAACAAAATTGGTGGAAGATGCAATTATTGGAATGTTAAAAGAATTGGATCCTCATTCCACTTACAGTGATCCGGAAGAAACCAAAGAGATGACAGAGCCTTTACAAGGGAACTTTGACGGAATCGGTATCCAATTTAATATGCTAACAGATACTCTCTATGTCATTCAAGTAATCCCGGGAGGGCCATCTGAAAAAGTAGGATTAATGGCTGGAGACCGTATCATTATGGTAGATGATACGCTTATTGCCGGTGTAAAGATGAAAAACACCGATGTAATGAAACGTCTACGTGGCCCTAAAAATACAGAAGTACGTGTTAAAGTACAGCGAAACGGCGTTTCTGATCTGATTGAATTCAAAATTATTCGTGGAAAGATCCCTGTATATAGCTTAGATGCTGCTTACATGGCAGACAAACGAACCGGATATATCAAACTTAATCGTTTTGCAGCCTCTTCTGCAGATGAATTCAGAGAAGCATTAGCCAAACTAAAAAAACAAGGGATGAAACATCTGATTCTTGACCTGCAAGGTAATGGAGGAGGTTATCTTAACATCGCCATAGAATTGGCTGACGAATTCTTAAGCAAAGATAAACTGATTGTCTATACAGAAGGAAACAAACAACCACGTGAAGAGGCAAAATCAACTTCACAAGGAGGTTTTGAAGAGGGACGTTTAGTCGTATTGGTAGATGAGACATCCGCTTCTGCCAGCGAAATTGTTTCTGGTGCCATACAAGACTGGGATCGTGGCGTTGTCGTAGGTCGCCGGACATTTGGAAAAGGACTGGTACAAAAACCAATTCCTATGCCGGATAAATCAATGATTCGTCTAACAGTAGCCCGTTACTATACCCCAACCGGTCGTTCTATCCAAAAACCTTATGTCAACGGAGATAAAGAACAATACAATCACGATTTAATAGACCGTTACAATCGAGGAGAATTAATGAGTAAAGACAGTATTCATTTCCCTGATTCATTAAAATATAACACATTAGAAATGAAACGTACGGTTTATGGCGGTGGTGGCATTATGCCGGATATATTCATACCGGTTGATACAACTCGTTACACCGATTATCACCGAAGTATCGTAGCTACAGGTTTGGTGAACCGTATTGCCATGAATTATATCGATAGTCATCGAGCAGAGTTAAATAAAAAATATCCGAAACTGATTCAGTTCAAACAAAATTTCAATGTGACTGAAGAGATGATGAAAGAGCTAGTTGCTTTGGCTGAAAAAGAGAAAATCTCGTATAACGAAGAGCAATACAACCGCTCAAAAAATTTAATCATGCTCCAAATAAAAGCGTTGATAGCTCGTGACTTGTATGATATGACAGAGTATTTCCAAATCATCAATGATGAGAACGAAAGTTTTCAAGAGGCACTCCGCATCATCAACGATGAACAACGTTACAATAAAGCTTTAGGGAAATAACATAAAATGTACTGGACGCTTTTTCTGACATTTATGAAAATAGGAGCCTTCACGATAGGTGGAGGCTATGCCATGTTGCCATTGATTCAACGAGAGGTTGTAGACCGCGAATGGCTTTCCAAAGAGGATTTTATTGATCTTTTTGCTATCGCCCAATCTCTTCCCGGAATATTTGCAGTGAACATATCCATTTTTGTCGGATATAAATTAAAGAAAATACCGGGAGGTATCATTTGCGCTTTAGGAAGTATACTCCCCTCTTTTCTTATTATACTGGCAATAGCACTATGCTTCACTCAAATACAAGATAATATTTGGATAGAAAAAGCATTCAAAGGATTACGTCCGGCAGTAGTTGCCTTAATTGCTGTACCTTGCTTGACAACAGCACGCTCCATTAAATTAAGTCATAAAGCGCTTATAATCCCTATCGCAACAGCGTTACTTATCTGGTTAGCTGGAATTTCTCCTGTATGGATAATTTTAAGTGCTATTGCAGGAGGAATTTATTACGATTTTAAAATAAAGAAAGTATAACATGATTTGGCTTCAATTATTTTATGTCTATTTAAAGATTGGGATCTTCGGTTTTGGAGGCGGTTATGCAATGCTTTCGCTGATACAAGCCGACGTAGTTGAACGTTATGGCTGGATCTCTTCTCAAGAATTTACAGATATTGTTGCTATTTCTCAGATGACTCCGGGACCAATCGGAATCAATAGTGCAACTTACATTGGTTATACAGCTATACTCAATGCTGGTTATTCTCCAGATATTGCCATATTAGGTTCTTGTTTAACCACTTTTGCCGTCTGTTTACCCTCCTTTTTGTTGGTTTTGACCATTTCATATGCATTTGCCAAATTCCGACATAATAAATATGTAGAAGCAGCCTTTTATGGACTTCGTCCGGTAACAGTTGGACTTATAGCTGCAGCCTCTTTATTATTAATGAATAGCGAAAACTTCATTGATTATAAAAGCGTTCTTATATTTGTAACAGCTTTCATTCTTACTTGGAAATTCAAAATCAGCCCTATCTTGATGATTTTAATCGCAGCAATAGCAGGAATTCTCCTATACTGATTCTTTCTTTATCGAAAGAACCTCCTATTTTGTCGAGAAAAAAGCTCTCTTTTTCTAAATCAATTGTAGCTCCATCCACCGTTTCATAGATTTGCTTTCATAAAAAGACAAATGTCTTACGATGTCTAATTGAAAATTATATGAAACGATTATCTTATATATGTATCTTTTCCTGTCTATTTCTCCATTTAGCAGAAATAAAGGCTGAAAATGAGAATTATAAACAATGGACTCTTCAAGATTGCATTAACTATGCATTAGAAAATAACATTACAATTCAACGAAATCGAATCAGTGTTGAAAGTTCAGAAGAAGATTTGAAAACAGCCAAAGCTGATTTCTTACCCTCTTTAAATGGAAGTATCAGCCAACGTATTGTAAACAGGCCTAATCGCACGAATGGAACAATCATTAGCGGTGATAATATTACAACAAGCGAAAGCAAAACATCCTACAATGGGAATTACGGTATTGACGCTTATTGGACAGTGTTCAACGGAAATAAACGTGTCAATACAATCAAACAACAAAAATTAAACAATCGCATTGCCGAATTGAACGTAAATATAAGTGAGAATTCAATTGAAGAAAGTATTACTCAGTTATATGTACAAATCCTTTACTCTGCAGATGCTGTTAAAGTAAACGAATCAACTTTAGAAGTCAGCATGAAAGAGTATGAACGAGGAAAAGAGTTATTCAATGCTGGAAGTATTGCTACCAGTGATTTAGCACAGTTGGAAGCTCAAGTAAGTAGCGACAACTATCAATTAGTTACCTCACAAACGGTTTTACAGAACTACAAACTCCAACTTAAACAGCTGCTTGAGTTAGAAGGGGATGTTGAAATGAATTTATATTTGCCTACACTTGAAGACTGTGACATCCTAGCTCCTCTACCAGAGAAAAGAGATGTTTATAATAAAGCAATTAGCTTTCGTCCTGAAATTGAATCCGGAAAGCTAAACATCGAAGCGTCAGAGTTAAATATTAAAATAGCTCGTGCAGGATACATCCCAAGTTTAAGTTTAAGTGCAGGTATCGGAAGCAGCAACGCTAACGGGAATGATTTCAGTTTTAGCGAACAAATCAAACAGAATTGGAATAACACATTAGGACTTACATTAAGTATTCCAATTTTTGACAAAAGACAAACCAAAAGTAGTATCAATAAGGCTAAATTACAAAAACAGACCGAACAACTAAATTTATTAGAGGAACAAAAAGCTCTATATAAAACCATTGAAAATCTATGGTTAAATGCAAACAGTGCACAACAACAGTATATCGCAGCAAATCAAAAATTAAAAAGTACACAAACCAGTTATAATTTGGTCAGTGAACAATTCAGATTAGGAATGAGAAATACGATTGAGCTGTTAACAGAAAAAAATAATCTACTAAGTGCACAGCAAGAAACGTTACAAGCCAAATATACTGCATTGTTAAATACAGGCTTGTTGCATTTCTATCAAGGTGAAAAAAATCATTTATTTTGAAAACACCAAAACACTAATGAATATACATTCACTCTCTTTTTTTGAGTTCCTGCTTCTATATGAGGCAGGAACATCAAAAAAAGATTTAAAATGAAACAAAAGAAAAAGAATATATGAAAAGAAAAAAGTTAATAATCAGTATTATCAGTTTGTTGATTATAGCCGGTGGGACATGGTTCTTTTCTCAAAAACCAGCAAAAGGAGGCCTCAAACTTGAAACAGCAAAAGTAAGTAGAGGTTCCATCTCTAACTCTGTCACTGCAACAGGTACAGTTGAACCGGTTACTGAAGTTCAAGTTGGTACACAAGTTTCCGGTATCATTGATAAATTGTATGTGGACTATAACGATGTAGTGAAAGCTGGACAGCTGATTGCAGAAATGGATAAAGTCAATTTGAAAGCAGAACTTGCATCAGCGGAAGCACAATTGACTAGTAGTAAAATTGAATATGAATATCAACAAAAAAACTATGCACGAAGTAAAGTTCTTTATGAAAAAAAGTTGATAAGTGATTCTGATTATGAAACTGCTACTTATAATTATGAAAAAGCACAAGCGGCCTATAACCAAAGCAAAGCTTCAATGGTTAAAGTCAGACGTAATTTAGAATATGCAACTATCACCAGCCCTATAAACGGAGTTGTTATCAATCGAGCTGTAGAAGAGGGACAAACTGTAGCTGCCGGATTTGAAACACCGACCTTGTTTACAATTGCAGCAGACTTAACTAAAATGCAGGTTATAGCTGATGTTGATGAAGCAGACATAGGTAACGTACATGAAGGACAACGTGTCTCTTTTACAGTAGATGCCTATCCTAATGATACATTCGAAGGAAAAGTTATGCAAGTTCGTTTAGGAGCTAGTGAAAATAATAGTTCTACTACTTCAACTAGTACAGTAGTAACATATGAAGTTGTTATTTCAGCAGATAATCCGGATCTGAAATTAAAACCTCGATTAACTGCAAACATCACAATTTTCACATTAGAAAAAAATCATGTATTAACAATTCCAAGCAAGGCACTTCGTTTCATTCCAGACGTTAAGGTTTTAACTGAATTAGGTTACTTTATAGCCACTCCTAACGGCGGAAATAGACCAGATATGCCTGACTTTAAACAGCGTATCATTTGGGTAAAAAATGGTCAAACATTAACACCTAGACCTGTAACAGTAGGTTCGACTAATGGGAATATGACAGAAATTATGGAAGGTCTACAAGAGGGAGAAGAATTGGCCGTCCATTTGGAATCAGCCATGCCAATGGCTCTTCCATCCGGAGCTGGAATGGAGAGAAGTCCATTTATGCCAGGCCCTCCCGGAGGCAACAGAAAGAACGGCAAATAAAACAGTCATGAAAGAGATCATCAAATTAGACAATATCAAACGTGATTTCCACGTCGGAGACGAAATTGTTCATGCACTACGCGGTGTCACATTTACAATACATGAAGGAGAATTTGTCACCATCATGGGAACATCCGGCTCTGGGAAAAGTACGCTATTAAACACATTGGGATGTTTAGACACCCCAACTCAAGGAGAGTATTATTTAGATGGAGTATCTGTTCGAACAATGGGGAAAAACGCACGTGCGACATTGCGTAATCGAAAAATTGGATTTGTCTTTCAGAATTATAACTTACTACCCAAAACAACTGCTGTTGAAAATGTAGAGTTACCACTGATGTATAACTCTTCCTACACAGCAGAAGCAAGACGTCAAAAAGCAATTGAATCATTGATTGCTGTCGGATTAGGTGATCGTTTGATGCATAAAAGCAATCAAATGTCAGGAGGACAAATGCAGCGTGTAGCTATTGCTCGTGCTTTAGTTAATGATCCTGCAGTTATTTTGGCCGACGAAGCTACCGGAAATTTGGATACACGTACCTCTTTCGAAATATTGGTTCTGTTTCAAAAATTACATGCAGAAGGACGTACCATTATTTTTGTCACGCATAATCCGGAAATCGCCCAATATAGTAGCCGTAACATTACTTTACGTGACGGATATGTTACAGCAGACACTGTGAACACACATATACTTAAAGCAGAAGAAGCATTATCCAAACTACCTAAAAATGAGGATTAACGCTTATTAAAGAAGAGTTGCAATGAACGGAATAAACTTAATAAAAATAGCCCTTCGGGCACTTGCAAATAATAAGTTACGTGGCTTTCTGACAATGTTAGGAATCATTATCGGAGTTGCATCTGTCATAACTATGTTAGCAATTGGACAAGGCTCCAAACGTAGCATACAATCACAAATCAGCGAAATGGGGTCTAATATGATTATGATTCAGCCAGGAGGAGACATGCGCGGCGGTGTACGTCAAGATGCAGCCTCCATGGAGACTCTAAAATTAGAAGATTTTCAAAGTATTATTGATGAGACTCGCTATGTATCAGCATCATCTCCTTCTGTCAATAGTAGCGGACAAGCTATATACGGTGCGAACAATGCCCCAACAACAATTTATGGAATCAGTCCTGATTATTTGGAAATTCGTCGTTACAAAGTCGAAGATGGAGAGATGTTTTCCGAACAGGATATCCAAACTGCAGCCAAAGTTTGCGTAATCGGGAAAACCATTGTTGATAACCTATTTCCAGACGGAAGTAGTCCCGTGGGTAAAGTCATTCGATTTAAGAAATTACCTTTCCGTATCGTAGGTGTATTGGAAAGTAAAGGATATAATAGTATGGGAATGGACCAGGACGACCTAATCTTAGCTCCATACACAACCATTCAAAAAAAAGTTCTGGCCATCACCCATTTACAAGGAATTAACTGTTCGGCTTTGAAAGAAGAATATACCGAACAAGCCATTGATGAAATAACAGAAATACTCCGTCGCAACCATAAATTAGGGGAGATGGAAGATGATGATTTTACGATTCGTAGTCAGCAAGAATTAAGTTCGATGTTGACTAGTACGACAGATATGATGACTGTGCTGTTGTCGGCTGTGGCGGGTATTTCTCTTCTCGTTGGAGGTATTGGTATCATGAACATTATGTACGTTTCTGTTACAGAACGTACACGTGAAATAGGGCTTCGCATGAGTATTGGAGCCAAAGGGATTGATATCTTAGCTCAATTTTTGATTGAGTCTATCTTAATCAGTATAACAGGAGGTTTAATCGGGGTTATATTAGGAGTCGGAGCTGCCGTCCTTATCAATATGGTAGCCCATTTCCCAATTTACATTCAACCATGGAGCGTCGTACTTTCATTTGCAGTTTGTACCATCACCGGTATATTCTTCGGTTGGTATCCTGCAAAAAAAGCGGCTCAATTGGATCCGATTGAGGCTTTACGATACGAATAAAATCCTATATTTGCCACATAAACATAAGAAAATGGCTATTTCAACCATAAACCATCCCCCTTTCAAAGGGATGGGAAAGATTATACATATTGTTGCATGGGGTATTCTGATAGGTTCACCTTTCTTCTTTACAGGGAGAGAACCTGAGGTTATGAATATCCCAAACTATGTTCGTTCATTGATTGTGCCTATTTCTTTTATGTTTATCTTTTATGTAAACTATTTTCTATTAATTGACCGATACCTTTTCCAGAAACATACTTGGAAGTTTTTTCTTTCAAACCTGTTTCTAATCATGTTAGCGATTTATAGTATTCATTTTATTATGGAACTATTACCTCCTCCCATTGATTGGGAAGTTCATCCACGCCCACGACCTCAACAAGAATTTTTTGGAAGTTTTCGTTTCTTTTTGGTTAATGCAATGCTCTACTTATTAGTTTCCGGATTAAGTGTTGCCATCAAAATGACAGGAAGCTGGTATCAGATGGAAACTACTCGTCGTGAATTAGAAAAAAGTCGGG
>JAFYOM010000397.1 GCA_017560165.1 Parabacteroides sp. | reverse complement strand
TGCTACTATGAGTTTTGAGGTTTGTGGAGTATCACCGGTAGTAGTAGGTGGTATTGTCACAATTTTAGCTGCAGCAGTTATTATGGGTGGTGTAAAAAGTATAGCTAAGTGTTGCCAAACATTAGTTCCATTGATGGCTGGACTTTATATTTTAGGTTGTATAACGATTTTATGTTTTAATCATTCTTTTCTTTGGCCTGCATTAAAATGGATTGTCGTTTCTGCTTTTGAACCATCAGCAGCTGGAGGTGGATTTGTTGGTGCCTCAATTATGCTGACTGCTCGATATGGGATTGCTCGTGGACTTTTTTCCAATGAGTCAGGACTAGGATCTGCTCCAATTATAGCTGCAACTGCACAAACAAAAAATCCGGTACGTCAAGCATTGGTTTCTTCAACAGGTACGTTTTGGGATACGGTAGTTATTTGCGCCATTACCGGAATTACCATTGTCTCTTCTATTTTAGCTTATACAGATATTAATGTGACTGATGGAGGTGAACTTACTCAGATGGCATTCTCAAAAATTCCCTATATAGGAAAACCATTGTTAGCTTTTGGCTCGTTAACTTTTGCTTTTTCAACGATATTAGGATGGGGATTGTATGGAGAACGCGGTATTGAATTCTTGGCAGATAAATGGATTCGAAATAGAAAAGGAGATGCCGGTTTTACTCCCGAATATTTTGAATCAAAATTGCGTAAGGTAACCAATGCTTATCGTGTTGTGTTTCTGATTTCAGTTTATTTAGGAGCGGTAGTGAGTTTAGATTTAGTGTGGAATTTGGCTGATATTTTCAATGCATTGATGGCTATTCCTAATTTATTATGCTTGGTTTTTCTTTCTAATGTGATTGTAGAAGAAACTCGTAAATATTTATGGAGTAATAATTTGGATCAAAATGAGTAGTGGTATTTCAAAAACAAAGTGGTCATTAGGTTAACAACAATAAAAAAGGGTGTGTCATTTGACACACCCTTTTTTGTTTATTATTCTTCAAATCCGTTTGGATTATTCTTTTGCCAATTCCAACTATCACGGCACATCTCTTCAATACCAAATTGAGCCTTCCAACCCAATTCTGCTTCTGCTTTAGCTGGATTACAGTAACAAGTTGCAATATCTCCCGGGCGACGAGGCTTAATTGAATAAGGAACCGGAACGCCATTTGCTTTCTCGAATGCTTTAACGACATCCAATACTGAATAACCATGACCGGTACCGATGTTGTAGATAGCAATACCTTTCTTTTCTATAATTGCTTTCAATGCAGCAACATGTGCACGAGCAAGGTCTACAACGTGGATGTAATCACGAACACCAGTACCATCGTGTGTATCGTAATCATTACCAAATACACCAAGTTCTGTACGTTTTCCAACAGCAGTCTGAGTAATATAAGGCATTAAATTGTTTGGAATACCATTCGGGTTTTCACCAATAGTTCCACTCTTATGAGCTCCAATAGGATTGAAATAGCGAAGTAAAACAACATTCCATTCGTTGTCTGCTTTTTGGATATCCATTAGAACTTCTTCAAGCATTGATTTAGTTTGTCCATAAGGGTTTGTACAATGACCTTTTGGACATTCTTCTGTTATAGGGATGATAGCTGGGTCACCATAAACGGTAGCACTGGAAGAGAAGATGATATTCTTACAACCATTTTTACGCATTACATCAACAAGAACGAATGTTCCGTTCATGTTATTTTCGTAATATTCTAAAGGCTTTGCGCAACTTTCTCCTACAGCCTTCAAGCCTGCAAAGTGAATACATGCATCGAATTTGTGTTCGTCGAATACTTTCTGTAAGCCTTCACGATCACGAATATCCACTTTATAGAAAGGTACTTCTTTATTGATGATTTTAGCCACACGCTTTAGTGAGATAGGAGATGAATTGTCCAGGTTGTCAACTACTACAGCTTCATGACCTGCTTCGGTTAGTTCAATCAAGGTGTGACTTCCACTGAAGCCTGCACCACCAGTTAATAAAATTTTCATGATCGTATCAGTTTTATTGGATGGGAATCCGTTTTTAGACAGAATTCTTGTTAAAATTAATTATTACAACGATACAAAATTAATGATTCTTTTTAATATTGCAAAGTATTTAATTAAGCATGATTTAACCGAAGAAAGAGATTCTGAAAAAGAAGAGCATTTGAATTTTATATCGAAGTCTTAGAAGTATATACCGATAGAATAATTGGAATTTTAGATTGTAAAATGTTGTTTTTTCTTATTTTTGCGAATTGTTTTTATGGTAAGTTTTCTTGTTGTAATCTTACTGGTTTTAAAGGTATTAAAATTAGAGAGCTATTGTTAAACCATTTTAGATTTTAAAGCGAATAATAAATTTAATCTATAATATTTTTAGTTATGAATATTAGCATTTCAAAAGAAGAAACAAATGTGATTGTAAAACTTTTTGGAGAACTTGATACGCCAACTTCTAATCTGATTCAACCTCAGATAGATGAGCTACTTGCCATAAAAGATAAGAATTTTGTTATCGATTGTTCTGAACTTG
>JAFYOM010000044.1 GCA_017560165.1 Parabacteroides sp. | reverse complement strand
GGTGAAAGGTACGAAGTCAGCCGGTGTAGATGAGATCTTCTCTCGTGATGGTATCGAACAGCTTTTAAATGAGGTGTTTAAGGAGGTAGATATCTTCCAAAATGATATACCTCTGTTCTTGCAGCGTTTTGTGAGTCCGCTTTCAACCATGGGACCTAATTACTACAAATATTATCTGTTGGATACGTTGGAAGTGGCAGGTAAAAAATGTGTGGATTTGGGTTTTGTGCCTTTTAACTCCGAAACATTTGGTTTCACAGGCCATTTGTATATAACGCTTGACTCTACTTTCTTCGTGCAGAGAGCAATCTTAAACGTGCCGAAAGATATCAACTTAAACTTTGTTTCTGCTATGACTATCGATCAGGTGTTTGATCGGACATCGGATAGTACACGTATCATCACCAAAGATGATATTCATGTGAACTTCAAGTTGAGTGAAAAGGCAAAAGGGATGTATTCTCGCCGTTTGAATATCTATAGCAATCATAAATTTGATAAGCCGGAAGAGGAGCAGTATCAAGTCTTTTCGGAGAGTTCACCTGTCATTACGATGAAGGAGGCCTATTCGCAAGATGAGGAGTTCTGGAAGACCAACCGACCACAAGAGGGGGTGAAGAAGAATCCAAATACGGTTGAACAGTTGATGGCTCGATTCCGTTCAGTTCCAATCTTCTATATCACAGAGAAGGTTGTATCTGTCTTGGTTTCTGGTTATATTCCAACCAATAAGGATCCATTGAAGAGTAAGTTTGAGTTCGGTCCGATGAATACGACAATCAGTGGTAACGCTATCGAAGGTGCCCGTTTACGTGTCGGAGGAACGACAACAACAGCTTTCAGTAAGAATCTTTTCTTGGATGGATATGTGGCGTATGGTACGAAAGACCGGAAGTTGAAATATGATGCTTTGATCGAGTATTCGTTCAATGACCGCAAAGAGTATCGTAAGGAGTTCCCGTTGAATTCTATCCGTCTTGAGTATATGTATGACATCAACCAGTTGGGACAGCAGTACATGTATGCCAGCAAGGATAATATGTTCTTGGCTTGGAAACGTATGAAGGATACTCGTGCAACCTACTTACGACAGGCCGAATTGACCTATTATCATGAACATTACAATGGGTTGGCATATGGAGCGGTGCTTCGTAACCGTCGTGAATACTCTACTGATTATGCAGTTTTTGACCGTATCGGACAGGATGGTTCGATTACGCCGATTAAGAGCTACGATATGTCGCAGTTAGAATTGAAGTTCCGTTATGCAAAAGATGAGAAGTTCTATCAGACCCGTAATATCCGTTACCCGATTACCTTCGATGCGTTGATCTTCAACGTGAACCATGTGATGGCGAAAAAAGGATTCTTAGGTTCTGATTATGATTACCATCGTACCGATATCGGTATCCAGAAACGTTTCTGGTTCTCCGCATTTGGTTATATCGACTTGATTACAAAAGCTGGAAAGGTATGGAACAAGGTGCCTTATCCTTTATTGGTATTGCCGAATGCAAACCTTTCATATACCATTCAGCCGGAGTCTTATACCAATATGAACGCAATGGAATTTATCAATGATGAGTATGCTTCATGGGATTTGACCTATTATATGAATGGTAACCTTTTGAACCGAATCCCACTTGTCAAGAAATTGAAATGGAGAGAGGTATTCTGCTTCCGTGGTTTGTGGGGACATTTGACTGATAAGAACAATCCGTTTAAGGAGGGAGATAAAGAGGGATTGTACCTTTTCCCTGCAGGATCTCATATGATGGGTAAGGTCCCTTATATGGAAGCTAGTGTCGGTGTGGAAAATATCTTCAAATTCTTACGTTTGGACTATGTATGGCGTTTGAACTACAAAGACAATCCGGGAATCCAAACCCGTGGTATCCGCTTTATGATGCGTATGTCCTTCTAACGATTTAATTGTATGACCACATATTTTAAGAGCGAATGTATTTGAATGAAACATTCGCTCTTTTTCTTTTTAGATTATTGAATCGTAATCACCTCAATCGGTTGCTTTTGTTCCTTCTCCAAAGGATGTGATTGATATTTGACCTTATCGAAATGGATGTTGTTTAAGTCTATACAGCGGATTGTATTGTTGTAGGCTGTTTTGTAGTAAATCTGTCGACTGGTCAAATC
>JAFYOM010000396.1 GCA_017560165.1 Parabacteroides sp. | reverse complement strand
GGGGTTTATTTGTTATCCGAGACGTGAACGAGTTCCACGTCCGCCTTTTTCTTTGGATCGTTTTCTTTTGATTAAAGGTTTACCTGCGGCTTTTGCGTATGTATTAGTCGCTATTCCGTATGGAATGATTACGTCATTTGTTGTATTATATGGGAAAGAAATTGAAGTTTTAAATCCTAGTTCCTTTTTTATTTATATGGCAATTGGGGTGGGGATATCCCGTTTGATTTCTGGACGTTTGGTCGATCAAGGTAAGATTCATCAGGTTTCTATAGCTTCTATTCTTTGTTTAATGGTTACGTTTATTATTTTTGCAATTATCCATCATTCTTTAGTATTTTTTGTTTGCGCATTATTTATAGGAATAGGTTTTGGTACAGGTGTTCCTGCTTTTCAATGTTTGTTTGTAAATGTAGCTCCTCATAACCGTCGTGGAACTGCTACTTCTACTTTTTTGACTTCTTTTGATATGGGGGTAGGAATCGGTATGTTGATAACAGGATTTATAGCTTCACAATGGAGCTTGGCTTTCGCTTATGGTATTGGATCTGTTTGTTGTTTTTGTTCTCTTTTGTGTTATTGTTTTTTTGTCGTAAAATCGTATGAGAAACATAAATTGGTTTAATCATTTGATAATCCTTTTTATTTATATTTGTGCTCGTGAGATTATAACGAATAAAAGAGAAAAACACATTGAAATGTTTTAGTTTATGGCGCAAAAAATATTACAACCAGTTAATGTAAAACTTCAGCAGAATCTAAGAGATTATTCTTTAATTTTTATAGGATCTTTCTTGCAAGCTCTTGCTTATGTTGTCTTTATGGCTCCTTACAAAATTGTTCCAGGTGGAGTGTATGGTATATCAATTGTTATCCATTATGTAACAGAGGGGCTTTTCTCTTTTATGCCAAATGGGTTACCAATGGGTATGACTGCTTTGTGCTTTAATATTCCTTTAATGGTTTTAGCAATGAAGAAGATAGGATTAGCTTCTGGCCCTAAGACCGTTGTCACTTTTTTGTTAATATCTGTATTTACAGATTTGTTGTCTTATTGGATTGGGCATGATTCACTGGTAGAAAATGATCATTTTATTGCAGGTTTTTATGGAGGAGCCATTTTGGGTATTGGGGTTACTTGTGTGTTTAGAGCTCAAAGTACAAGTGCTGGAACAGATGTCTTAGCCCGTGTAATTGCTAATCAATCCAATTTAAAAGTCAGTAATGTGATTATCGCATTGGATTCAGCTATCGTTTTATTTGGTTTGATTGTGTTCCAAGATTGGGCTGTTCCTTTGTATTCTTGGTTTACAATTTTTGTGTATGGTAAGATTGTAGAGATGTTTCAATCTGAAAATCCAAGTAGGGCAGTGTTTGTATTCTCGAAAAAAACAGATGAATTGAAAGATTTGATATTAAATAAGTTGCATTTAGGAGGCACTTTTTTATATGGAAGAGGTATGTATAAAGGAGAGGAACAAGAAATTATTTTTACTTTGGCAGAACGTAAAGATTTGCGCCGTTTGAAAGATGAAATAAAAGAAATTGATCCGAATGCTTTTGTTTCTACCATGCATGCAAGTAAAGATGCTCCTCGTCCTGGTGTTTAAGAAATTTGTGTAGAACAATGAACTATTAATAATAAATCGTTATCTTTGTCTTCATATTAAATAAATAAAGAAAGAGTAATGCCGAAAATATCACAACGTGGAAACGAAATGCCTGCTTCGCCTATTCGAAAATTGGCACCGTTAGCTGATGATGCCAAAAAGAGAGGCGTTCATGTTTACCATTTAAATATTGGTCAACCAGATTTACCAACTCCGCGAGCTGCTCTTGATGCTATCCGTAATGTTAATCGTGAGGTATTAGAATATAGCCCTAGTCAAGGATATTTAAGTTATCGAGAAAAGTTAGTTGGCTATTATAAGAAATATGATATTCATTTGAGTGCAGACGATATCATTATAACAACTGGAGGATCAGAAGCTGTGCTTTTTGCTTTTTTAAGTTGTTTGAATCCTGGAGATGAAATTATTGTACCAGAACCTGCTTATGCTAATTATATGGCTTTTGCTATATCTGCAGGAGCGGTGATTCGTACGGTAACAACGACGATCGAAGAGGGCTTTTCTTTACCAAAAGTAGAAAAGTTTGAAGAGTTGATTAATGAACGGACAAAAGCAATTCTTATCTGCAATCCGAATAATCCAACTGGTTATCTTTATACACGCCGCGAAATGAATCAGATTCGTGATATGGTAAAGAAGTATGATTTGTATCTGTTTTCTGACGAAGTTTATCGTGAATATATTTATACAGGTTCTCCTTATATATCTGCATGCCATTTAGAAGGTATAGAACAAAATGTCGTATTGATTGATTCTGTTTCAAAACGATATTCAGAATGTGGAATTCGTATTGGAGCTTTGATTTCTAAGAATGAAGAGGTTCGAAATGCTGTTATGAAGTTTTGTCAAGCTCGACTTAGTCCTCCTTTAATTGGACAAATAGCGGCAGAGGCTTCGTTAGATGAACCAGAAGAATACGCACGTGATATGTATGATGAATATGTAGAACGTCGTAAGTGTTTGATTGATGGATTAAATCGTATACCAGGAGTTTATTCTCCTATACCAATGGGAGCGTTTTATACTGTGGCAAAATTGCCTGTTGATGATGCAGATAAGTTTTGCGCATGGTGTTTAAGTGATTTTGAATATGAAGGCCAAACTGTAATGATGGCTCCTGCATCAGGTTTTTATACTACACCTGGATTAGGTAAAAATGAAGTTCGTATTGCTTATGTATTAAAAAAAGAAGACTTGGTTAAAGCTCTTCATGTTTTACAAAAAGCATTAGAAGCTTATCCAGGAAGAACTGTTTAATCATTCGTTTTGAGTTTAGAGTTATTCATAGCAAGAAGAATTTACTTTAATAGAGAGGAGGGGCAGCAAGCTACTCCTCCTGTTGTTCGTATAGCTATGATTGGTATAGCTTTAGGACTAGCTGTTATGATTCTTTCTGTTGCAATTGTTATTGGTTTTAAGAAAGAAATTCGAAATAAAGTGATAGGCTTTGGTTCCCATATACAAATTACCAATTTAGATAATAACTCTTCTTATGAATCAACTCCTATTGCAGTCAGTGATACGTTATTGAATCAACTGAAAATTTTCCCAGGGGTAACGCATGTTGAGTCATTTGCTACTAAACCGGGGATTTTAAAAACGGATACCGATTTTCAAGGTATAGTTTTAAAGGGAGTTGATCAGAATTATGACTGGACATTTTTTCAAAAGAATTTAAAAGAGGGGCATTTACCTGATTTTACAGGAGAGAAGGTTTCTACAGATGTATTGATCTCTTATTATTTAGCGAATTTATTAGGTTTGAGAGTTGGAGATTCATTTTTAACCTATTTTGTTCAAGAGGATGTACGTGCTCGTAAGTATCATATAACCGGTATTTATGATACTGGTTTTGGTGATTATGATAAAATATTTGTTTTAGCAGATATTCGTCAAGTTCGTCGTCTAAATAATTGGGACAATGATGAAGTTAGTGGGTTGGAACTACAGGTCTCTGATTATGAACAGTTAGATTTAATTGCAGAGAATCTTTATTTCTATACTTCTGAAAAATATGACCGTAAAGGTAATGCTTATTATACTCGTTCAATAAAAGAGTTGAATCCGATGATTTTTGATTGGTTGGATGTATTGGATATCAATGTTGTTGTTATTTTATTCTTAATTATGGCCGTAGCTGGGTTTATTATGATTTCAGGTCTCTTAATTATTATTTTAGAGCGTACTAATATGATTGGAATCTTAAAAGCCTTAGGCGAAAATAACAGCAGTATTCGTAAGATTT
>JAFYOM010000395.1 GCA_017560165.1 Parabacteroides sp. | reverse complement strand
TTAGAGCACCTGACTCATAATCAGGGAGTCCTTGGTTCAAGCCCAAGTGGGACCACAAAATGCCGTTCATGATACCATGAACGGCTTTTTTGTTTATAGGGATGTGATAGATTGAAGAAAAATTTTTTATCTCTTTGATACTTTTATAGTTAATACTATATTTACAGCGTCTAACAGAAATAAGCAGTAATATTTGTTTCTATTAAGATATAGGCGTGGGTCATTCATACATAGCTAGTAGCAGGTTTTCGAGGTACCTCATCAAGTATGTATGTTAAATCCCACGCTTTTTTATCTTTGTCCATAGTTAAATTAAATAGAGTATGAAAAAAGCATTAATTCTTTCATTCTTGTTCTTGACAGGAATATCTTTTGTCTTAGATGCGGCAAATACTGAAGCACGGCTGTTGCGCTTTCCTGCAACAAATGGTCAAGAGATTGTATTCTCGTATGGCGGTGATCTTTATAAAGTCTCTGTCAATGGAGGAGAAGCTCAACGATTAACTTCACATGTGGGATATGAAATGTTCCCTCGTTTTTCTCCGGATGGTAAAACACTTGCCTTTACCGGACAGTATGATGGCAATACGGAGGTCTATACCGTTCCCTCTACAGGGGGTGAACCTCTACGAGTGACCTATACGGCAACAAATGCTCGTGATGATTTGGGTGATCGCATGGGACCGAACAATATCGTGATGAACTGGACGCCTGACGGGAAACGAATAATCTATCGTAACCGTATCAACGATAGTTTTACCGGTAAACTTTATACCGTAGATAAGGAGGGAGGTCTATCAGATGTGATACCTCTTCCGGAAGGTGGTTTTTGTAGTTATTCTCCGGATGGAAAACAGTTGGCTTACAATCGGGTAATGCGTGAGTTCCGTACCT
This sequence comes from Parabacteroides sp., assembly GCA_017560165.1. Classification (GTDB taxonomy): domain Bacteria; phylum Bacteroidota; class Bacteroidia; order Bacteroidales; family Tannerellaceae; genus Parabacteroides. Next base: position 5,786 of record JAFYOM010000395.1, on the reverse strand, counting down.
GGAAATATTATAATGGTGGTATGGCTGATGATGTTTGGATTTATAATCCGGATAAAAAAACGGTTGAAAACATCACCAATCATGAAGCACAAGACATTATCCCGATGTGGATTGGAGAAGAAATCTTTTTCATCTCGGATCGTGATCGTACGATGAATCTGTTTGTTTATAATACAAAAACAAAAGAGACACGTAAGGTGACTAATTTCACCGAATACGATATCAAGTTCCCAAGTGCTAATGGAAATCTGATTGTGTTTGAGAATGGCGGATACATCTATAAAATGGATGTAAACACTAAAAAGCCGGAAAAGGTACATGTGACTTTGACTTCAGATAATGTTTATGCACGTACTGAGATAAAGAATGGTGCGAAATATGTGACAGCTTCAAGTCTTTCTCCGGATGGAAAACGATTAGCTGTTACGGCTCGTGGCGAAGTTTTCAATGTCCCGGTAGAAAAAGGAGTGACCAAAAACATTACTCGTACACCCGGTGCACATGAACGTGGTGCAAAATGGTCACCGGATGGAAAGTATATCGCTTATATCTCAGATAAGACAGGCGAGACTGAATTGTATCTGCAAGAGGTTGTAGGTGGAGATCCGATTCAATTGACAAAACATAATACAACCTATATCCGTAGTTTGGAATGGAGTCCGGATGCAAAAAAAATCATTTATACAGATCGAAAGAATCGTTTAAACATGATAGATGTTACCTCTAAACAGGTCACAACCTTATGGCAAGATCCGAATGGAGAACCCCGTGGTGTGTCTTTCTCTGCTGATAGTAAATGGTTGACTTACACCCGTATGGCTGAGAATGAGCATAATATTGTATATGTGTATAACTTGGATGAAAAGAAAGAGTATCCGGTGACAGATAAATGGTATGATTCCTCTTCTCCTGTTTTTAGTACAGATGGAAAATATTTGATCTTTACCTCTGCACGTGATTTTAATCCGATCTATGGCTCTTTGGAGTGGAACCATATATATAGCAATATGAATGGCGTTTATTTGGCTTTACTATCTAAAGATACTCCTTCTCCTTTTATTGGTAAAGATGCAGAAGTAACAGTCAAAAAAGAGGATGGTAGAGAAGGTAAAGCAGAGCAGAAAGAGGTAAAAGCTTCAGCTGCTGTATCCTTTGATCCGGAAGGAATCACTGATCGTATTATAAAACTTCCTGTTGATCCCTCTTATTTTAGAAATTTCTATTCAGATGGAAAGAAAGTTTATTATTGGAAGAGAGGAGGAACTTATGCGTATGATTTGAATAAACAAAAAGAAGATATAGTGGCAAATGGTGCCATGATGATGGTTACACCGGGAAATAAGAAGGCTATATTCTCTAAAGGAAGAACACTGTATGTGAAAGATATCCCTGTAGGAAAGGTTCATTTAGATGAACCGGTAGTTCTTTCTGATATGCAGATTTTAGTGGACTATCCGCAGGAATGGGCACAGATTTTTGATGAAGCTTGGCGTGCTTTCCGTGATGGTTTTTATTTGGAAAATATGCATGGTGTCGATTGGAAGAAGATGAAAGCGAAATATGCAGCGTTGTTACCTCATGTGAAAACTCGATTGGACTTAAATTATATCATAGGTGAGATGATTGGTGAACTAAACTGTGGTCATGCGTATGTGAATCCGGGTGAAATGGAAGCACCGGAACGTATTTCGACTGGTTTGTTGGGAGCTGAGATTTCTCGGGATAAGAGTGGTTTCTTCCGATTGGAGAAAATTTTACCGGGAGCCTCTTGGAGTAAGAAGTTACGTTCACCTCTGATGGAGCCGGGAATAGAGGCTAAAGAGGGTGAATATATCGTAGCCATAGATGGTATTCCTACGAATAGTGTCAAGGATATGTATGCTTTATTGGTGGGAAAAGCAAATGTTTTGACTGAAATCTCATTGAATAGCAAGCCTCAGTTGGCCGGAGCTCGTAAGATTGTGATTACTCCGTTGGAAGAAGAATATTCATTGTATCATTATAACTGGATACAGGACAATATCAAAAAGGTAGATCAAGCATCGAATGGTAAAATTGGTTATATCTATATTCCGGACATGGGCCCGGATGGTTTGAATGAGTTTGCTCGTTATTTCTATCCGCAGTTAGATAAAGAGGGGTTGATTATTGATGACCGTGCAAACGGAGGAGGTAATGTTTCTCCGATGATTTTGGAACGTCTCTCTCGTGAACCTTATCGTCTGACTATGCGTCGTGGTTCTTCACGTATTGGAACCATTCCGGATGCAGTACAGGTTGGACCAAAAGTTTGTTTGATTAATAAATATTCAGCTTCTGATGGTGACCTGTTCCCATGGGGATTCCGAGCATTGGGATTAGGTAAGTTGATTGGTACACGTACGTGGGGTGGCATTGTCGGCATCAGTGGTTCGTTACCTTATATGGATGGAACAGACATTCGTGTGCCGTTCTTTACCAGTTATGATCCAAAGAAAGGTGAATGGATTATTGAAAATCATGGAGTAGATCCCGATATTCTGATAGATAATGATCCTATTAAAGAGTGGAACGGAGAAGACCAACAGTTGAACCGCGCCATTGAAGAGGTGATGAAAGAGTTGAAGAACCGTAAACCTCTACCGGGAGTTCCTGCTCCGAGAGTTTGGAATAAATAATTAGAAGAATTATTCGTATTTTTACAGTCCATATATATACATAAAATATATGGACTGTTTTTTTTTGATACCTGTTTTAGTATGAAAAGAGCCTATTTAACTTTTATCTTTTGCTTGTTGGCTTTCTCTTTGTTTACAAGCTGTTCTTCTCTGGCAAAAAAAGAGGAACAGGGAAAACATAAGTATGTTAATCCATTTATTGGTGCAAGCACTAATACCAAAGATGCAGGAGCTTCGCATGGGTTAGGCAAAACCATTCCGGGAGCTACCTCTCCTTTTGGATTGGTACAGCTGAGTCCGAATACGATAACCGGAGGGGATAATGGTCCCGGTTATAGTGATGAACACAGAAGTATAGAAGGTTTTGCTTTTACTCAAATGAGTGGTATTGGTTGGTATGGAGATTTAGGTAATTTTTTAGTGATGCCGACAGTTGGGAAACTTCAAACCAACTCCGGAAAATTGTCTGATCCGGATGGAGGGTATCGCTCCCGTTATGATAAGGAAAGTGAAAAAGCAGAGGCAGGATATTATACGGTACGATTGACCGATTATCAGATTAAAGTAGAGGCTACTGTGGCTCCTCATTGTGGTTTTTTGCAATTTACCTATCCTAAACATGAACAATCCCGCATCCAGATTGATTTGGCAAGACGTGTTGGAGGTTCTTCTACTTGGCAAGAGGTCAAAGTTGTGGATGACCATACGATTACGGGAAAAATGATTTGTACACCCGAAGGAGGAGGTTGGGGGAATGGAGCCGGCAAAGCTGATTATGTGGTTTATTTCTATGCTCAATTTTCTAAACCTCTTAAGAAATATGGAGTCTGGTCGGTGGATATACCGGACGGGCAAGAACGTAAGCGCCAGTTTGTACAAAGTAAGGCATTTCAAGAATTGGTATCCCAAGCAGAGATATATGAAAATGTACGAGCATTTGCCGGTGAACATATAGGTTTCTTTACTGAATTTGAAACGGATCAGGATGAAAAGATACGAATGAAAGCCGGAATCTCTTTTGTCAGTGAGGAGGGAGCAAAAAGGAACTTGGAGGCAGAGATTGCCCATTGGGATTTTGACCAATCATTACGGGAAAACCAAGCGAAATGGGATGAGGCATTATCTAAAATACATGTAGAGACAACAGATGAAGAAATGAAAGCCATATTCTATACAGCATTGTATCGTACGATGATTGATCCACGTCTGTATGCGGATGTGGATGGGAAATACATCGGAGGAGATAAGTTGGTCCATGAAACTGCGACATTTCAAAAGCGAACCATTTTCAGTGGTTGGGATGTTTTCAGAAGTGAGATGCCGTTGCTGACGATTATCCGTCCGGATGTGATTCATGACATGCTTAATTCACTAATCTCTTTGGCAGAGGAGAGCGGAAACAATTATCTCGAACGCTGGGAGTTTTTGAATGCTTATAGCGGTTGTATGGTGGGGAATCCGGCAATATCGGTATTGCTTGATGCTTATAAGAAGGGTATTCGTTCATACGATATAGAGAAAGCATGGAAAGTAGCGGATCGAACCTCTCACCTGTTTGGAAATGCCCCTTTAGGGTTTGTTCCCAATTCCATTTCCGAGACATTGGAGTATGCTTATACGGAATGGTGTATGGCTGAGTTGGCAAAAGAGTTAGGCAAAACCGAGGAGGAGAAGAAATATCGGGAATTGGCTTTGTCTTATGCAAATGTGTATGATTCGGAAAAGCAAAGTTTTCGACCGAAAGACGAAAAAGGAAACTTTTTGCCTTGGCCGGAAGAGGGCCGGTTGAAAGAATCGTATGGATGTGTGGAGGCAAATCCTTATCAACAAGGTTGGTTTGTGCCGCATGATATTGAGGGATTGGTTCGACTCATGGGAGGAAAAGAACAAACTTTAGCGGAACTGGATAATATGTTTGCCCATACGCCGACTCATTTCCTATGGAATCCGTATTACAACCATGCCAATGAACCGGTACATCATATCCCTTTCCTTTATAACCGATTGGGGCAACCCTGGAAAACACAATATTGGGCACGCTTCATTTGTCAACATGCCTATAAGAATGGGGTTAAAGGGTTGGTTGGAAATGAAGATGTCGGACAGATGTCAGCGTGGTATGTCTTAGCCTCTATCGGTATGCATCCTGTTTGTCCGGGGGATACACGGATGGAACTATTTACTCCATCGTTTGATCGTGTAGTAATGGAGGTCGGAAATGGGAAACAGTTTGTGATAACCGCTTTAGGGCAATCCGATACGAACACCTATATCCAGTCGGCCAAACTGAATGGACAACCTTATCATAAATGTTATATTGATTATCATGAGGTTATGAAAGGCGGTTTGTTGGAATTCGTTGTGTCGGACAAACCCAATGAGGAGTGGGGAAAGGATTAAACTATTTGATTACCAATCGGTAACCGATGCCACGAAGGTTTTCGATAGTCAAAAAGGGGAAGACCTCCAATTTTTTTCGTAACAATCTTACAGTTGTACTAAGGGTGTCTTTTTCTGATAGACAGAAAATAATTCAGACGCAAATATAAATAAAAAGAGTATGATTAAAGAAATGTTGAAAATCACAGTTGTATTAATTATCATGGGAGGTATGTATCTGTTTACCCGTTCTTCTCAGTCGTATCCGTTAACCGATTTGACAAAAGCGAACATCGAAGCATTGGCACAAGGGGAACAATCCAATGGCAATTATAAATGTTATGGAAGTGGTAGTTTAAGTTGTTGTTAATTTTTTTAGAGATAAAGAGGAGGATTTCTATAAGATTCTCCTCTTTAAAAGTTATCATATATATGAATAAGATATTACTGTTTTTAGTCTTTATTGGAATTGTAGCTTGTAATCCGACAGTAGAAAAAGAAAGAAAAAAAGAAATATTCTTTTCTAAACAAAAAACACAATCCGATTTGTATGATTTATTACAGAACAAGAGATATATTACTCTTGAAACAACAGACGAAAGTTTATTCTCAGACATAACGCAGTTTCTTTGTTCCTCTAAGGAGTTATTTATTTTTGACATACAAACTCAAAGTATTTATGTTTTTGATTATGACGGAAAGTTCCTAAGGAAACTAAACAAAAAAGGACAAGGTCCGGGTGAATATGCT
>JAFYOM010000394.1 GCA_017560165.1 Parabacteroides sp. | reverse complement strand
ACCGCAGAAAGTGGAACAGGTTCTTTGGAATATGGTACAAAAAGCAAAACTTCCTCAACATCGTTTGTTGGCATTTCGTCTGTATGCCTCTGTTGCTCAGACTAAGGAATCAGTAGAACGACTTTATCAATTTTGGGAAAAACAAGAGACTCCGAGAGGTTGCTCATTGGGTGAGAATGATTATACCAATCTCTCTTATCGGTTAGCAATATTGTTGCCGGAAAAGGCAGACATGATTGTTGCTATCCAACAAGAACGTATTGTAAATCCGGATCGAAAACGACAATATATGTTTATATCTCCCTCTGTATCTCCTCGAAAAGAGGTACGAGATAGTCTGTTTTCTGCATTGTTAGTCGCTGAAAATAGGAGAGTGGAGCCATGGGCAGCTACAGCTATGGAATATTTAAATAACTCGTTTCGCCAAGAGGAGGCTGTGGCTTACATTCGTCCGGCTTTGGAAAAGTTGGAAGAGGTTCAACGAACCGGAGATATATTTTTCCCTCGAAATTGGATGGGTGCTTTGTTGAAAGGACATACATCTGTAGAGGCTAAGACAGAGGTTGAAACTTTTTTGAAAGAACATCCGGATTATCCGGAACTACTTTCCAATAAGATTCTTCAGCAGGCTGATCATCTATATCGTTTGCATGGAAATTTGAAAAAATGAGATTAGATGTCTAATCTTTTGTAAGTTTTATTGCTTAGTTGAATTATTATTATAACTTTGCGGTCGTAAAAAATAATGAATATGAAAAACGTTGTATTACATTACCATCATCATCGTAACGACGGGCGTTAGTTCGGTGGGCTGTTTGGTGTGTGAATACTACCTAAAATATAGAAAGATAGGGCTTGCCGTTATACGGTAAGCCTTTCTTTTTAAAACGTAGAAAATATAAAAATTGAATAGATATGTTACGAATAGCGGTACAATCAAAAGGTCGCCTTTATGATGAAACAATGCATTTGTTGGAAGAGGCTGGTATTAGATTAAATAGAGGAAAGCGTATCCTATTATTATCGGCAAAAGGTTTTCCGGTAGAAGTTCTTTTCTTGCGTGATGATGATATCCCACAATCGGTTGCTAATGGTGTTGCTGATATCGGTATTGTTGGAGAAAATGAATATGTAGAGAAGGGACAGGAAGCTATTTTGGTTAAACGTTTGGGATTTAGTAAATGCCGCTTGTCTTTGGCTATTCCAAAAGATGAAGAATATAACGGAGCAGAATGGTTTGAAGGTAAAACAATCGCAACTTCTTATCCGGAAATCCTAAAAAACTATTTAGTAGAAAAAGGAGTAAAAGCCAATTTGCATGTGATTAGTGGTTCGGTTGAGATAGCTCCGGGTATTGGATTAGCTGATGCAATTTTTGATATTGTTAGCTCAGGCAGTACGTTGGTTAGTAATCAACTGAAAGAGGTGGAAGTGGTGATGAATTGTGAAGCATTATTAATCGCCAATAATCATCTGTCTGAAGAAAAACAGGCTATCTTGGATGAACTATTGTTCCGTTTCAAAGCAATTCAAGAGGCAGAAGGAAAGAAATATGTTTTGTTGAATGCTCCGAAAGAAAATGTACAATCTATTATCGCATTGTTACCCGGTATGAAGAGTCCGACAATAACTCCGTTGGCTGATGAGAATTGGGTTTCTGTTCAGTCTGTGATTGCGGAAAAACACTTTTGGGAAATCATTGGTAAACTAAAAGCGTTGGGAGCTGAAGGTATCTTAGTTATACCAATTGAAAAGATGATTCAATAAAAGAGGTATTATGGAAATTATAAAATATCCACAACGACAAGATTGGGCTTCGTTAGTTCAGCGTCCGGCATTGGATGTTACCACTTTATTTGATCCGGTACGTACTGTATTGGATGAGGTTCGCTTGGAAGGAGATAAGGCGGTTATCCGATATGAAGAGAAGTTTGATAAAATAGATCCTCAAACGTTTCTATCATTACAAGTCTCAGAAAAAGAGTGGCAAGAAGCGAAAGAGTTGGTCTCAGAAGAATTGAAACAGTCTATTTATCAGGCGAAAGAAAACATAGAAACATTCCATGCTTCTCAACGTTTTGTTGGGAAAAAGGTAGAAACAACAAATGGAGTGACCTGTTGGCAAAAAGCAGTGGCTATTGAAAAGGTAGGTTTGTATGTTCCCGGAGGAACGGCACCTTTGTTTTCTACTGTATTAATGTTAGCTATACCGGCACGTATTGCAGGGTGTAAGGAGATTGTTCTTTGTACACCGCCGAACAAAGATGGAAAAGTACATCCGGCTATTTTGTTCGCAGCAGAAGTTGCGGGGGTAAATAAAATCTTTAAAGCAGGTGGAATACAGGCTATTGCCGCGATGGCTTATGGTACGGAATCGGTACCTAAAGTTTATAAGATCTTTGGTCCGGGAAATCAGTATGTAACTGCTGCCAAACAGTTAGTTAGCTTGAAAGAGGTTGCGATTGATATGCCTGCCGGCCCTTCTGAAGTGGAAGTAATTGCTGATGAATCGGCAAATCCGGCATTTATTGCAGCCGATTTCCTTTCGCAGGCTGAACATGGTGTTGATAGCCAAGCTATTTTGGTAACAGATTCAGAAAGTATCGTTCCAAGTGTGGAACAGGCTATTCAGGAACAATTGGCTCAGTTACCTCGAAAAGAGATTACGGAGAAGTCTTTGGCTCATAGCCGTATCATTGTCTTAAAGGATAAACAGGAGGTTATTGATTTTACCAACTTGTATGCTCCGGAACATTTGATTATTCAAACAACAGATTATGCATTAATCGCAGAACAGATCGAGAATGCAGGTAGTGTTTTCATGGGACCTTATACTCCTGAAAGTGCAGGGGATTATGCATCCGGAACGAATCATACTTTACCAACCAATGGATATGCCAAAGCTTATAGTGGGGTAAACTTGGATAGTTTTATCAAAAAAATCACTTTTCAAGAAATTACTGCTGAGGGAATAAAAGGGTTAGGTAATACAATACAAACCATGGCAGCTAATGAGCAGTTGGATGCGCATAAAAATGCTGTAACAGTCAGATTGAATACGTTATGAGAAAGTTAGAAGAATTGGTAAGACCAAATGTTTGGAATATGAAACCCTACTCATCTGCCAGAGATGAGTTTCAAGGAGAAGCTACTGTTTTTTTAGATGCGAATGAAAATCCTTACAATGGGCCTTTCAACCGTTATCCGGATCCGTTGCAGCGGGCTGTAAAGAATCAAATTGCAGCGTTGAAAGGGGTAAAATGGGAAAACATCTTTTTAGGAAACGGTAGTGATGAACCAATCGATTTGTTGATCCGTGCTTTTTGTGAACCGGGTATTGATAATATTGTCAGTATAGATCCTTCATACGGAATGTATGAGGTAGCCGCTAATGTGAATAACGTAGCGTTTCGTAAGGTTCGTTTAAATGAACAATTTGATTTGGATACAGAGGATGTATTGTCAGCTGTAGATACATATACAAAGATTATCTTTTTCTGTTCTCCGAATAATCCGACAGGAAATAGTTTGAGTCGTGATCGTTTGTATCAAGTGTTGAATACTTTTTCCGGATTAGTGGTGATTGATGAAGCTTATATTGATTTTTCTGAAGCTTCTTCATTCTTGTCTGAATTGAATCAATATCCTAATTTGGTAGTTCTTCAGACTATGTCTAAGGCATGGGGTGCTGCCGGTATCCGTATGGGGATGGCTTTTGCTTCAATAGAGATTATCAGTATCTTGAATAAGATAAAATATCCTTATAATGTAAATATCTTGACACAAGAAAAGGCTTTAGAGATGTTACTAAATAAAGAGGAGATGGAAAAGCAGCTACAGATTATTCTTGCTGAACGAACCCGTTTGCAACAGCTTTTGCCGGAATTAAGTTGTGTGAAGCGATTGTATCCGACAGATGCTAACTTTATCTTAACAGAGGTAACAGATGCAAACCTCCTTTATAAACAATTGGTAGAACAGGGAATCATTGTTCGTAATCGGAATAATGTAACAATGTGTAATGGTTGTTTACGTATAACAATTGGTACTCCTCAAGAAAATGATGCCTTATTGGAGGCTTTAAAAAAGATGTAAGTGATGAAAAGAGCATTGTTTATTGATAGAGACGGAACTTTAGTGATCGAACCTCCAGTTGATTATCAGTTGGATAGTTTGGAAAAGTTGGAGTTTTATCCGAAAGTTTTTCGCAATTTATACTTCATTCGTAAACAGTTGGATTTTGAGTTTGTGATGGTTACCAATCAGGATGGATTGGGTACAGATTCATTTCCAGAAGATACTTTTTGGCCGGCACATAATAAGATGATGAAGGCTTTGGAAGGTGAAGGTATCAGTTTTGATGATATATTAATAGATCGCTCTTTTCCGGAAGAGAATTCTCCAAATAGAAAACCTCGGACAGGAATGTTGGGACAATATATGTCTGGTGAATATGATTTAGCGAATAGTTACGTGATTGGTGATCGATTGACCGATATGCAATTGGCTGTCAATTTAGGAGCGAAGGGTATTTGGTTACGACCGAATGATGAAGAGGCGCAGCAGATTTTATCGGATAATCCGACTGTAATGCCTGTCTTGATCACAGAGGATTGGGATAAGGTTTCTGAATTCTTGTTTGCAGGTGAGCGTCGTGCAGTGGTTCAGCGAACAACTAAAGAGACGGACATTTATGTAGAGGTTAATTTGGATGGACATGGAGTTGCACAGGTGGATACAGGATTAGGATTCTTCGATCACATGCTGGATCAGATAGGAAAACATTCAGGAATGGATTTGACTATTCGTGTAAAGGGTGACTTACAAGTTGATGAACATCATACCATTGAAGATACAGCCATTGCTTTAGGTGAAGCATTATTGAAAGCTTTGGGTGATAAAAGAGGTATGGAACGATATGGCTATTGTTTACCGATGGATGATTGTTTGTGTAGTGTAGCACTTGATTTTGGTGGACGTCCATGGTTGGTTTGGGATACTGAATTTCATCGTGAAAAAGTGGGAGATATGCCGACTGAAATGTTTTTACATTTCTTTAAGAGTTTGAGTGATGCAGCCCGTATGAATTTGAATATTAAAGCGGAAGGAACAAATGAGCATCATAAAATAGAGGGAATCTTTAAAGCTTTGGCACGCTCCATAAAAATGGCTATCCGCCGGGATATTTATCGGTACGAATTACCAAGTACAAAAGGACTCTTGTAAAAGACTAAAAAGGAGATAAATAGAGCCCATACTTAATTTGAAGTGAACCCCAAAAGTTAGACTAAAAACTTTTGGGGTTTATTTTATGCGAAAGAAACACGATCATTCAGCATTGCTAAAATACATGCATATGCTTGAAGATGGTTATTCCATCACTTACGTCCATACCAATTATGGT
>JAFYOM010000393.1 GCA_017560165.1 Parabacteroides sp. | reverse complement strand
TACACCCATAGTTTTTTGTGCATCTCTAATTCTCCTTCCATTTTTTTATTCATTATCATATAGTCTACTTGACCATTTGATTCGCAGTATTCTTTCAAATCACACCAATTGCATAATTTCGTTCGATTTTTAGGATAAGTTTCCACCTTGTTAAGCAGTTGACAACAACTTTCAAACTGTGTTATGCTTTCAGTATCATAATTGACCTCAATGACCTTAATTTCAGATGCTTCCAAATGTTCTTTTAATCTTTGACGAAACTCATAGAGCGTTTCCGGTGGTGTTGCTTTATGCTTTTGTCTAATCTGAACTTTTGGTATAAACACATATTTGAGGTGATTGATCTTAATATCTGGTCTAACCTTTTCCAAATACGCTTTATAGATAGATAGCTGAGGACTTTTCAAGTAGTTTTCAACGTTATTGGAGAATTTAAAATCATACAACGTATCTCCACAAACATAGTCGATATAACCTACAAAATCATCAACCTTGATCTCAAGTTCGTGTTCTCCACCTTTTGGTAGGAGTTCTATTACTCGTGGTAATTGGTATTCCAACTGTATAATCCAGTTATAATGCTCATCACCAAGTATATTGAAATGAGATTTATATTCTGAAATACCAGCTTCTACACTTCCGGTTTCAATGCCTTTGTGTATGGCTAAACCCAACCATAAAGCGTTATCTGCGTTTGTCTCTGGAATTGTTTTAAGTTTATCGAGGTACTTTAGCTTCCATTGATAAGGACAGTTAGCGAATGTTGAGATGTTAGAATATGAAAATCTCATTTAAAAATCCTCGGAGGAACATCTTCTAAAAATTCCCAATCGTCTGGTTGCAACTCCAGTAGCGCACAATCATCGTCATAATCTCTTAACGGACAATCACTACAAGTAACGTGCGTTTTACATTCTTCTCTAATCGTTTTTAACGCTTCAACTAACTTCATTATTACCTCCCAACAACTCTACAATCCGTTTCCCACAGTTCGCCTTAGTAGTAAACTCCCAAATAACATCATACTTTTCAGACATTTTAGACATTATTTTATACAGAGTTTTTCCACTAACCGCTCTAGGATTCTTCTTCCGTCTCCAATTATACCACGAACACACGTTCGTAAGAGTGGTAATGTTTGGTTCTTCTACTAATACTATAATCTTGTAACCAAGCTCCCTAGCCAACTCCAACTCTCTTACAAATCGTTCGTGCTGCTGACAGACATTCCCGGCCACCTCTTGCAAATCCTTTTTACGGTCTATTACAACCATCGGATTTTCCAAGTTTACATAGTCCCCAACCACGCATTTACTCCTAACCCACTTGATCTCCTGTGAATCAAAGTAGTTAGTAACGTGTTCGTACTTTTGTTCTCTCGAATCAACTTGAATTACCAACTAATCACCACTCTTTCATAACCAATCCTTTGTGTGCAGTAATAGTAAACAATCTCTACACAGATATTCGTGATGAGCGTCTTCATACATATCCTCATCGGTAATATCTTTACCGCACTCTTGACAATGGTATTTAGCTGGTTGTGAATATCTCGGATAACCAGTTTTAATAATACTTTCAATGTCTGGATGATCTCTCATTGTTTTAATTACCTTTCAAATAGTTTTCCAATCGTTGTTCATTTATGTAGTATGTATAACGATTTTCAGATGTTTTTACTGCTTCTCCAAAGTTAAATAATCTTTGTCGTAATGCTAGTCTTAAAGTCTGAGTTGACATTCCAAGCTTCTTAGCTGCTTCTTCCACAAGCAAGTGAATCCACCCTTTCATGTAATAAATACAGTTGGCAGCGGTAGTTGGAGTCGAACCAACGAATACATGAGTCAAAGTCACGTGCCTTACCACTTGGCTATACCGCTATATAATGTGGTCTGTCCCACCGTCAACCGTCTTTCCGATTTGCCAAAAAAGGTGAATGAGCAGACAATCCATTTATTCTAAATGGCTGTGGTGTTCTCGGTGGGAGTCGAACCCACACTGAATGAATTTTAAGTCCATTTCCTCTGCCGATTGGGACACGAGAACATCTTTATTTGTATCTTCACCAGAGCGTATCTTAATTATATCAAAATAATGAATCGTGTCAAGATACTAATTAGTCAAAAAATTAGTTTGTATCTCGCTGCGTTATTTTACACCTTTCTCGCTAATGTAAGCGTTTACATTTTAGATCAAACTTTAATGTCTTTCGACATTATGTATTATATCACATCTTCCAATATCTGTCAACAACTTTTTTTGAAATATTTTTTATATTTTCAAAATTCTTACTACATTGGGTATATTAGCACATCTTACATTTACTGTCAAGAGTTAATTTACACTTTTCTGAGCGTATTTATTTACCAATGTATCTTGGTATGATACACTTACTATAGATAAATAAGAAAGGATTGATTTGAATGGCCGTTTGCCCCGGTACAAGAATCAAAGAGTTAAGACAATTAAACGGAATGTCCCAAGAAGAATTAGGTAGAAGGGTTGGTGTTCAACGAGCAGCAATCAATAAATATGAAAAGGGAACAGTTACCAATATACCAATCAATACGATAGAAAGGATTTCTGCTACTTTTGATGTATCTCCGTCCTATATTTTAGGTTGGTCTGACGATTATCCAGATTATCTGGCTATGGAAGTAAAGATTCTCCAAGGTGTTAAGAGGTTTTATGGTAAATCTGCCGTTGATCTTTTAGAATCATTTTGCTCACTTTCCAATGAAGGTAAAATGAGAGCTTTACAGTACGTTGATGATCTCACCAAGATTTACAAGGTATAATATTATATATTGTATATATTCTTTTATATAGGACTACGACTCTGTTACAATGTAACGATATCGTAGTCCCTTAATAGAAAATATATAAAGGCAAAGTTTATAGTTATATGTGACTAACTGAATATTTATGCAAACAAGAAATGCCTATTTTACTGAGTTTTTTGAAAATTTCAATATTTTTTATGAATATTTATTCATCAAAAAATGTAACACTATCGTAACCGACAAATCCCAAAGTATCACCAAAGTATCACCAAAATATAACACTATCGTAGTAGGAGGTAATCATCATGGCACGAAAAAAACAAAGATTTAGACATGAAAATGGGTTCGGCAGCATCGTAGAGCTACCGGGAAACAGACGAAAACCATTCGCAGTACGCATCACCACAGGCTGGCAGGATGGTAAACAGATACGAAAATATCTTGGTTATTACACATCTGAAAAGGAAGCTTTGTTAGCTTTAGCTGAATATCATAAGAAAGGATATGATATTGATTTATCAAAATTAACATTGGGAGAAGTTTACGAACGATGGATTAAACGTATCGAACCAAAAGTAGCTAAAAACGTATTAGTAGCTCATAATATGGCCTACTCTCGATTCGATAAAATGGCTAATGCTCCATTCATCAATTTAAAAGCAGACCACCTCCAAGATTGGATGGATAATATCAATTTATCCGCAGGAAGTAAGAAAAAGATTAAAAGTACAATGATTCAGTTATGGAAATATGCTATCAAAAACGACATTGTTGTAAACAATTACGCAGAGCATATTGAAATCACAGAAAAAACAGAAAAGAAAGGTAAGATATTTACCGAAAAGGAAATTAAAAAGTTATGGGAAAACGTTGATGATTCTGTAGCTCAATGGATTTTGATTCTAATTTACACTGGTATGCGTATTGGTGAGTTACTAGCTATGGATGCTGACCACATTTACTTTGATAAACAATATATGATCGGTGGTTCAAAGTCTGAAGCTGGTATAGACCGTGTTATTCCAATTCATAATGCGATTTTACCACTGATTAAAAATCAACTTGGTAATTCAAAGTATCTGATGAATGATGATAAAAACCATAAGCTCACTTATACCATTGCTTTGAAGCAGTTTAAGGAGTTTATGACGAAACATAAGTTTGCACATCTTCCACACGACACTCGTAAAACAGCAGTAAGTTTAATGCACAGTGCAGGTATTCCAATGGAAACTGTTCGTATAATAGTTGGTCACTCAGCCAAAGGTGTAACCGAGCAAGTTTATCTTTTTAAGACCCCTGAAGAGTTAGTAGAAGCGGTAAATACTATTAAAATTGTGTAGGCTGCGTGTAGGTTACGCACCGAAATTTAAACAAATAGAGACAAAAAAAGAACCCACCACTGTTGAAGTGATGGGTTCTATGGGTTAATCTTAATTTCTTATGAAGAAATTTGTATTCTTTGTGAAACAAAGGGTTTGAACACCATTGTAGGTTGTTCGTAACCTTTTTATTTCAAAGCGAGTGTGACTAAATAAGTGAGCGCACCACCAAGAATAGCGGACACAATAATCTGCCAAATAGCAAATCCTTTCTGTCGTTTGTCTTGTTCGATGACTTCTAACCTATCATCCATATCGTTTATTTTTGTGGCTACGTCTCTAACTGAAATAGCGAGGTCTTTTGTGCTTTCTGTGAGAATACGTATATCCTGTTGTTGTGCAAATAATGTTTTTAAATCTTCACCATAAGCTGCTAATTTAGCTTCATGTTCGATTGTCTTTTGAGTTAATTGTTCTACATTCATTCCACTTCATCTACTTTCGGTTTGTCATACTCCATAGCCTGTTTACTATCCGTAATTCCGTCAGTAGTCGGGTCAACCACAATTCCAAGTAAACACAAAGCGTTTACTGCAATACCTACGATAGTGATAATACTATCTTCAGAGATACCCGGTACAATATTAAAAGCACCGAGAACTTGGTATATCAACGCTACCAAAGTGGTTAAGAGTGTGATGAGTGTTGTTTTGTTTTTCAATCGCAACTTCCAATTCATACTAGTATCATCCTTTCCAAATGCCACCGAGAGCAGTAATAGTGTTTTTACCAGCAATACCATCTTTCGTTAATTTCTTAGCTTTCTGGAACTCTTTTACGGCAGCTTTGGTATTCTTACCAAAGTCACCATCTACACTTCCACAGGTAAATCCTTTTTCGTTTAACAATTTTTGTAACGCTTTTACATCGTCACCATTACAACCTTTTTTCAGAATACGAGTAAAAGTATATTTGGATGCTTGTGCCTTTTTAACTTGGATTAACTTAGAAGGTCTTCCAAATGCGTTCCAATAAGATGTACCACCAGCATTGAGTGTTCTTTTAATAACACCTTTATCTCTACCATAAGCTTCGATTACATAAAGCTCGTCTACCACATAACCAATGTGATCTGCTACTCCTTTTTTGACTCTAAAAACAAAGTCACCGGGTTGGAGTTGTTTTTTGGAAATAGTATCACATGACACCATTAACCCATTGGCTGTAG
>JAFYOM010000392.1 GCA_017560165.1 Parabacteroides sp. | reverse complement strand
CTCAAAACATTTTTTGTATAACTACTTGCTACATTTTTAAAGAACCATTCTATATACGAAGGATCTTTCTTATATACATCCATAAAATCAACATCCTTATACTTACCGCGAGCCATTACGATAATATTTTTGTCATTATTTGGACGTCTAATACTTCCATCCGGACTTATAAGTTGATTTCCCGGCATTTCATCAGCTTCTTCGAAAGTCATCTCACTCATTTGTCCTTTGAATATATCAATCGTTGCTTTAACATCATTTAAAGAATTATGGGCCCCGTCCAACTCTTTACCAGTGTATTTTGTATAGATAGTGGATAATGTTCTAGGATGTTTGGTACATTCGATTGAATATGCATCGTAAAACATTCTCCCTTCTAATTTCAAATCGTACCCACATAACTCAAAATCTTTATACAAGAATTGAATATCGAAGTTATTACCGTTATAAGTCAGAATATCACATCCATCAATAAAATTAATGAATTCTTCGGCGATATCTTTAAGGTTTATTCCATTTTCTTCGATAAACTCTTTAGTCAGACCATGTACATCGGTTGCTTCGGGAGATATCGTATACTTATGAATGGGCTTAATATAATAGTCAAGCTCACCTAATACATCGAAGGTTTCCCGATCGAATTTAATACATGATAATTGGATGATGTAATCTTCTTTTGGAGATAATCCTGTGGTCTCCACATCATAACAAACAATAGGTTTCATTTTAATAATTTAAAAATTTGGTTTAATTATATATTTCATTAATTGCCGTTCTACCCTCTCATTATGTAATGGCATGAGTTTTTCATCTATATTATAAATTTGATTCCCCTTCATATTGGTCATTTTACCGACTTTCTCGGGTAGGAAATCAATAGTATGTAATGCTATACAATAGGAGCAATCAAATGTTCCACCGACTTCTCTCGGACATCCTTTTAATGATGTTAAATATTTACAATGAGAACATACAAAATTCCTTGTAACGACCCCAAATTGGACGTCTATAGATTGTACGTCGAAGTCCAGTCCAACACTACCGTCAACATCAACTATATTATCTTTAATGGTATACGTACCGTATATCTTACAGTTTTCATTTAACCACTTCTGAATGTGGATACTATCATCTTCAATTAAATTGTCTACGTCTAATATACTCATACTTTGTACGCATTTTTAGATATATATAGCAAATATATATAAAATCTTTAGTCGAACTTGTACGCATTTTATTATTTATACATGAAAACTTTAAATGAATATATAGAAGAAAGCATCTTAGACATAGATGATTTAATTGCTAATGATGATAAATTCATCGAAGATTGGTTGAAGAAAAATTGTAGGTTGTACGGTCCATATACTATCAAAAATAGTGTTGTGGATGTTAATGGGAGTGTGAGGATTAATAAGAATGTCAAATCTATTGATATTCAGTTTGGAAATGTTCATGGTGATTTTGATTGTTCTGAATGTCAAAAATTAACTTCTTTGGAAGGATGTCCAAAATGGGTAGAATATGATTTTGACTGTTCTGGTTGCAACTCTTTAACCTCTCTCGAAGGTGCCCCGGAGAAAGTCGAACATATATTTTGGTGTAAAAACTGTACAAAACTCGAAACACTCAAAGGTGCTCCAAAGAGTGTAGGTGGAAGCTTTCTTTGTACTAGTTGTGTTAAACTAAAGAATTTAAAAGGTGCTCCGGAATTTGTTTATACTTACTTTGAGTGTAGTGACTGCGTCAATTTAGAATCTCTTGAAGGCTCTCCTCGACACGTCCAAATGGACTTTAGATTGAGTCGATGTACGAAATTAAAAATACTTAAAGGAATCACACAAAATATCGGTGGAGTGATATTTGCAAAAGGATGTAACTTAGAACATACTAAAGATGCACCAAAAAACACTAAGATTATATTAGGCGAGACGAGAAACAATTGATTCACAATATCTTATTATATGAAATAAAATATTTTAAAGATGACCGAGATCAGAGGGGAAGAGGTGAATAATGATAAGCCTCGTTTTAAAGAATTCATATGTGATAGTGAATCAAAAATTATATTAAATAAATCTCTCAAAGCTGATATCAATGGTGATGTAATTACAATAACTAAGAAACATTGTGTACCAAATAATTATCATGAGGCTTGTGAAATACTTCGTGCTAATAGTGAACGAAGTTTGATCGAGATTGACCGGTTTAGTAGGTATTTAAATGACTATGAAGATAAATTAGTCACTGAATTGACATATCTATCCGAATTATTAATCTGTTTAGATGCATGTTGGGTATTATGTGATAATTGGAGTCCCGATCATCATCAAGATATCTACTCAATTTATACTGATTCTGTACGCGAATTAACTCGTGGTAAAGGTTGTGCAACAAATCACCTTTTATCATTTCCTACTGCACAAGTAAGAGATGAATTTTACAACAATTTCGAAGATTTGATCAAAAAATGTATACGATTTGTGTAAATATAACTCCCATAAATTATATATTTAGTAAACGGTTATATAATGTTAGACAGAGATACAATTTTTGAACGGGCATACTTAGAATGTATGACTGAGATGTATGAAAAAGCTCAACCAAAAGCAAATTTCATAGAATTAAGACAGAAGGTTAAAGATGGTCTAATGGAAGATTCTCCAGAAAACCCTATATACAATCGTCATTATCTATCACATGAAGAATTCATATATATCCTTAATAAATATACTGATGCTTATCGCTTCACAGCTCATTTTAAAGATAATATGGACGTAGTAAGAGATTACTTTACAGGGAAAGGTATGAAGGATATATGGGTTAAAGAAGGCGAATCTGGATATAGAAGTTGTGCTCAGGTACCACATATCAAAAATACATTTTCTAAGATATTAAATGAGAATGGTATAACCGATACTAAACTAGCCAATAAACTTTCTAACGAAGTACTACAATATATTGAGAATTGTAAAAATTTTTATAATTTCGATTATAAAGAAACAAGTTTCCAATCATCCATTGCTTTAGGTTGCAGTCCGACCTCTAATCCACAAACAGTTATTGAATATTGGAAACAACAAGGTGTCGACATTACAATTAACGAACGAAATCCAAATCTACTATGGGATATGGATTACTACGGGGATGATTTTGAAGAGGTAATGGTAGATGAGTACGGAGAAGATTGGGAAAAGGTAACCTGGGACGACTATTACAATTCACCGGAAGGCAAGAAAAAGATTGTCGCAGATTATTTATATAATCATAGTGAATTTGATAATTATTACATCAGAGGGTCTGAGAAAAATCTATATATAGCGAAATTTTGTGATAGTAATGTAAAAATACCTATCGATGATTTCATAAGGGACCACGAAATTTGTGGTGGATATGGAATAATTTCGCCAAAAGAGTCTTAATTGACTCTTTTTTTTTATCATTTTACTAAAGATTCGCTTAATTCGTGCTATATATATACATAACAACAAAATTAATACGACATGAAAATAATCGGAAATATCTTTAGAAACATTTTTAGAGTAATCAAAATTACGATTTTATTATCTCTTCTATTAATCGCTATAGCATTATTTGCAGGAGATAGTGATGATCTTATGACAGCAATTGTATACTCAAAAATAGCTGGGATAATTGCATTCTTAGCATTTGGATGGTTATGCGGAGTATGGCAAAATGACGTTAAATATCTGTTAAGTATTGTCAACAAATAATATTGTTAATTTTTACATACAATCGATGATATTTGAATATATTTTAAATATTAAATACGATGATTGTAAGAGAATTTTATTTGACAAGATCTGATGGAGTGAAATTATTTAAAACATACTCAGATTCAAACAAAAAAATCAAAAAAGTAGGTACCGATGATAAATATATTGTCGCAATAGATGTAGAGAGTGCAAATTGGACATATGTAGAAACCGATGAAGAAATACAGCCGGATCCAGAGCTATGAATCAAAGAGGTAAATCAGTCAATATCGATCTAGGTGTCGGTCCATATATTCGTTTCGGAGATATCCCACTCAACGAATCCTCTAAATCATATAGTATCAAAGGTAGTGAAGAGAATGGAGTATCTTGTTATGAATGTTTCCAAATTGATAGTAGTTATAGAATCATATTACCCCCAATGAGTGATAGATGGGTCAAGGCAGCTGGGCTTTTATCCGTATTTTTACAGAAATTTTTAGCCGGAAAGATAAATTGTTATCTGATCAACGGGGATTTCGTTGGGCGTGGATCTGATAATGAACCATTATTAAAAAATATAACCATCATCAAACGATTAGATATAGATAATTTTAAAAGTAATTTCTTAATATGAAAATAGTTAATATTTCTGATACACATGGTCATCTTCCTATGGATCTTCCAAAT
>JAFYOM010000043.1 GCA_017560165.1 Parabacteroides sp. | reverse complement strand
TCCTCACCATCTGTATCATGTACATATAATCCATTTGGTCGTCTTTCTACCATATCAGATGTTTGTATGTTTAATGCAAGTTGGTTATTGATAAATGTAAATCCATCACCAACATTCAAGTCTAAACGTTTAATACTCATATCTGATCCCTTCCTAAAATGTGTAATGCAATATCGAGGATGGATTTACCTCCATCCTCTTGATACGGATCATTAGTTGCTAAACGAGTTACTGTGGAATTCATACGGAGTACTTGTGTTCCTTGGTTAGTTGTACCTGCTAAACCATTGCCCGGTGTATTCATAGTACCACCTACACCGTCTTTGCCCCTTGGACCTTTAGTAACTTTCAATACTCCATTATCGTATGATAATCCATTATATTGTTTTGAGGATAACTTGATGACATACAATCCATTTTTCAATTCAACCAGATGTTCATCAAATTGTATATCAAATGTTTTCATATCACCATACCCCCAATTCTTCATATGATGTAATTGTATTGGATGATGTACCTGTTACCAGATAATATTTGTATGTACCATTACCTTGATCAACTCGACACATATCACCAACCAACACATAGTCTATTTCTGATCTAAAGTTGAGAGGTGTTAATGTACCATCAATAGTTGGTAAATCAGGTGTATCAACACCTACTCTAATTTTTTCAAAATGACAGTTTTCAAGACCTTTCTCTTCATAGAAAGTCTGAGTAACTAACTCGAACATTCCAGCTTTACCATCTGAATCTCTTTCACATGGAACATAATAACGCTTGATTTTACCGGTTATAGTATCCTTTACTGCAAAATGTCTCATAGAACAACATTTAGCACAAATATGATTATATATCCATGGGTATTCAGAATGTGAACCTTGTTTACATGGTACATAACCTGCATCACCAAAGTTACAATAAAAGATATACATTTGATATGGAGAATCACCTGAACTCCAGAAATGACTTCTTATATCTTCTTCTTGTTCTCTGTTAAGTTCTTCATTATCACCGGTTTGTCTTACACCATTATCTCCTGCTTTAAAATCACCTGTTTCAGGATCATAAAATGAAATTACATCGTGTAAAAGATCATCTTCAGTTCCTGCTGTAGATACTCTTAATAATTCCCAAACATAATGATCTCGTTCATGAATATTCATTGAATAAGCAGGTGTTGCTGTTTCAGCTAAATGATAAATATATACCATTGATGGATTGCGTGAATAATATTGATATCCTCCGCCACCCCTATCAAAATATGCTAAACCATCACAGTTCCATTCAGTTTGATCATTCCATGCTGAAGAAGAGAATGTACCGAATAAGAATCTAGCATATCTTGAATGATTTGAGAAATCAGTATGACCATCATCCCAGAACATTATTTCTGATTCAAATGTATCATATCTGGTTGGAACATATCCTGACTCAACATAATTCCATCCTAAATTCCCAAGGTTATCTAAACGAGTATATCCTGTTGGTATAGCGGCTGTTGACATAGTTGCATCATATAATCTGTGTACATAATGCATTCCAGTTACTCGTCTTGCTGCAATGATATCTGAATATGGATTCGAGTATCCTAAACGGATTCCTTCATTGGTATAGTAATCATCAAATCCAGTTCCTCCTGTACCATCTTGACCTGGTCTTGCAGATACATACAATCCATCATTCTGAACTGACATTGTGGAATCACCAACAATCTTCATTGCAACTTTATCCGGGTTTGATAAATCCCATGTTGTTGATAACTCCGGAGCGAGATCTAAATCGATTCTAAATCCCATTATGAGTCACCTCATTCCGTTACAGTTATTCTTAATCCAGATCCCAGATACAATATATCAATCGGAGTCTCAGCTGTGATTGTTGCTCCAGATGGATTAAAGTCAAATCTTGTCGTATAATTATCTTGGATACGTAATACACGTGATTGAACTGTCGGGTTAGCTACAATAAGATTACCGTTTTCATCGAATGATAAATCTCCTCTGGTTTCATCAATCTTAACCTTAACTGATTTATCATTTGAATCAATATCGATACCATTACCTGTCTTAACCTGAATACGATTTCCTTTGATGGTTTTATTATTTGCATCACGTTCCTCTGGTTCAGGTTCAAGACCATCACCTATACGGACATTAACTTTACCTGATTCATAGTATTTATCTGTGTCAGATGGACACTCTGTTGGATCTATCTCAAGGAACTCACCTACATTGATTGAAAGACCACCAGATGATCCATAGTTATCTGTACCTGATCCCGTATAATCCATTCTTGGATCATTATCATTCATACCAAACCATGCAGCATCACGTACTTCACGTTCTTTAATTCTCGCGTTAGGTAGTTTTGAACCCATATAACATGCTGTCGAACCTGGAGTAATTCTTAAACCGGATACATTTGAAGTTAAGAATGTTGATCCATGGAATGGAGTAGGATCCATACTTTCTGTTCCTAAATAACGTACAGTCTTATCAAGGTTAACACCTACTGTACCTACCGTGTTAGAAGCACCATCTACATATGGAGTATCTTCTTCTGAATATATATTCGGTATTGGTCCAGCCCAGTTACCAATTTCCTTAGATCCATACGGACGTACAACAGAATTCACTGTATGAGTTTGATGTGATGAAGCTTCATCATATTCTCCGACTGGAGTAATGCACATCGAGTAGTCTGTGGTGATACCTAAACCGGCACGTGCTCGTGGAAGAATACCTAAAGGTGTTACTACATAATCTCCCTTACGATAATCAGCAGGATCAAATGTAGAATGAGATGGATTTAATATAGCTTCATCTGAGTTTGGATCTATGAATACTTGAAGACCCGAACGATTGATATTATTTTGAACGGTATTGTTATGAGTATTGCATGCCGTCGCAAGCTTAATGGTCGGCATATAGTTCTTAGCTGCAAATGAACGATGATCATCCATCAGCTTCATACCCCAACCTGGTTTAACCTTTAATGTGTAGAATCTGATCTCATAGAAATTGATCTGAAGATTCTCATCTGGTACTTGAGTTACTTTACCTAAGGCTGGAGATCTACCTACAAGATCCATAACCATTCCAGTTGGATATACATATTTAACCTGTGAAGAATCATATGTTCTGTATTCACAGAAGTTACATAAGATCAATGTGCCCATTGTCACTAAGGTATTACGCATCTTTGTAATTCCAGATGTAATGAAGTTATCATCGATATAGATACGAGCTGTTTTTGCATTAACCGGAGTTGTGGCTTCATCGTAATAAAGTAATGCGTCTTCATCTGTTGGTGTACCATTACCATATACACCGTCTATCTGGAGAAGTGATGACGATATAGCAGAGTCATCGATGTATAATCCAGATGTTGCTTTATCACCTGAATCATACAGTTTGAGTATGTTTTCTCCTGGACGGATATTAACACCAATTCTTCCGTTAGTATAATCTTTATCTCCGACTACTTCGTTATATATGATTGAAGCATCACCTGAACCAATAGTCGGGATAGGTCGTTGATCATGTGCAAGCTGATTAGTATCATTATCCCAGTAGATATAACCGATATACGCACGTGTGTCTGTAGTATATCCATGCTCAGCAAAGAATGGAGCATTATGAAGAGTCTTGTCGTTAGTTCCACATAATTCATCAATGTCAGCCATTTCATCTACAAGCTGCATATGATTATTCGCTTTAGAGAATTGATCTAAAACCCATTGTTTAATGTCAGCAAAAGATACGTTGTCTACATTGTTTAATCCAACATCTGATTTGTCAAGTACAACAACACCTGATCTACCATTTACTGAATTTACTACACGTGCAAGTTTGTTATTGATAGCATTCCATAAACGATCTATCATTTGATCCATTGGTACACCATTATCAAATACAACTTCAGCATCTGTCTTTGGGAATATATCCTCTAAAACGGGATCATTACCAACTAAAGTCTCTTGCTTGAGTTGAGTGGTATTTGTATTCATATATAAATTCATTCCTTTCATAAATTGATTTAAGATACATTATAAATGTATAAGTACGATTTCATAATGCAGTTGTTCATATAAGTTATGAACATTACCGTGAGGTTTTATATGAATAATCTGTTAAAATAATCCATATAAGGAGGAAAAAACATATGGCTGAAGAAATTACCCTTTCGAATATGAGTGATGATTCTGAGATTAAGAAATACATAAATGAAGAATTAATGCCTCGTGTGTTTCATGATATACCATTAAACGTACTGAATGTTGGCATGTATTCATTGATAAACGAATACATGTCACAGGCAATGGAACAACAAGCGTTCACATCATCATTCTATTACAATGAGTCATTTATCACCAAAGCAATGTTAGCACAGTCTATATATGCTGAAGCGGCTATATTCAATATCGGTTATGCATTTGCTATACCGAGTAGCTGTTCATTCTTATTAGAATTAAAGATTGAAGATATCAAGAATAATGCTACAGAGAATCCAAATAACGGATTAATGGAATTTATTCTTGATAAGAATACAAAGTTTAATCTGAAGAATGGTTCTGTATACTCACTTGATTATGATATCCTTGTACAGTATACGAAGAATGATAATCCATCATGGAATATTCAGTATATGGATATGGATGGTACTAACATGTGTGCAACCAATAAGAATCCATATATAATGTATAGAGTAACAGAGACATGGTTATGTTTATACATAAATACTTCGGAATATGAAAGACAGACCCATACCGTTGTTAATAACATGATGAACGGTATAGCCAATCAAGATAAGGTTATTACATGTATTGATCATATCTGTGGTTTCGATGTTACATATATCGATGGTAAAGGCAACAGAAACTTCATTCCACATGATCATTTATTACCAATCAATGTATCAGTAAAGGATGATAAAC
>JAFYOM010000391.1 GCA_017560165.1 Parabacteroides sp. | reverse complement strand
TTATAGGCTCATATACACAAGAAGAATATAATCTTGCTGTCGAGTGCCAACGACAAATTGAGGAGTGTCATCAGCAGATAGCTAAGCACGGAACAATGACAGTCATAGATGGTATTTCGTTGTTAATTGATGCGTTTAACAATCTTAACAGAAGATAGGAATAGGGATTTCGAACTGAGGTGGGGCAAAATTCGAGTGCATCCATTTCTGTTTCAAATAATTTCATTACTTTGGCTTCGCCGAAGGTAGGCGGCGCCTCGGATGAAAAAATAAACTCATTTATTTTGTTCTTCTCTCGGCTTGCACTACCTTTGCATCAAAGTAGGAACTCGACTCTGCAAAAGTAACTGCTTTTTTTATTTACAATTTTATTTTCAATGCAAGAAACACATTAGAATTAGGACTCGCTCCTATACTATAGAACATAGTACCTATCACCCCAACAGAAAGGCGTTTGTATACATTCATAAAAATTCGACTTTGAGAATATATATCAGCAGCAGATGTCATTTTATGAGCTTTCCAAATATCCGTATAATGCTCGAATAATAAACGTTTCCATTCCCATCCTCCTACAATAGAAAACTGACCACCAACTCCATTGTTTTGTTTCCACATCAACAATGGTTCCAATGCGACATATCCATACTTAGCATATAAACACCATGTAGCTCCAAGATATGCCGTGCTCTCATATTGGGACGCCATAGTAACACCACGATATTCTGCATGTAAAAACAGAGGGAGCTTCCACCATTTTTGTTCCCAGAAAAACTGTCCATATCCCTCTATACTTTTACCAGACCATCCGGACAACTCCACATAGGCGTATCCAACATGATTATCCCCTAAAGAGGTCGTTTCTGAAACAACTTTTCCTATATTCTGCCCCGGAGCATACAAACACATCATAGAAGAGGTAAACTTTCCCTTCTCTTCTTGCGAAAAGACTGAAAAATTAAACAACAGCAATACAAGTAAAACAAATATCCTCCTATATAACATTTATCACCTAATCAAAATAACCACATTTATCTAATACAAAAAAACAGTTACCATCACTGATAACTGCTTATACAAAGAGCCGAAAACGGGACTCGAACCCGTGACCTATTCATTACGAATGAATTGCTCTACCAACTGAGCCATTTCGGCAACATTTTCCTTTTATGCGGGCGCAAATTTAGCAAGTTATTTTACATCAGAAAGAAGCTTTGTCAAGAAATCATCTAAATCAGCATCCAAATCTTTCAATAAAGGATCATCTAAAAGCAGGTTCTCATCATCTAAGAAAAGAAGTTCTTCTATAACAGAAAAATCATCATTTGTCAGACTCACAGAAAAAGGCTTCAAAAAACAAGGATTCTCAAAAACATCCTTTGTCACCAACACAGCCAATACTGCTTTTAAAATAGCAATAACCTGTTGAGTAAATTGTCCTTTCTCATTTTTAGCACCTACCCAATCAAATATAATTGTTTTTTCAACTAATGATTCACCTTCGTCATAAATCTGCAATTCACCACTTTCAGCATCTACTTGTACATACAAATCACTATAGTTATTTCCTGCAGCTGGCGCAGTCATCTTTTTTATAGCTAAATTAAATGTAGACTCAATGACAGCTTGAACTTTTGCATTATTTGCACTCATATCTTTCTAACTTTTTTCAAACGTTTGCCAAAAATAATAATAATTCAGAGAAAATAAATGTTTCCTACTCAAATTGAGTATTCAATTTTAAATTTGACTGAATACGTTTACTCAGCGCATCAACATATAATTGTTGTACACCTGTCTGACTATCAGCTTCCCCTCCATGTTCCTTAAAGAGCATATAAGACTTCATCGCCCAATCATACGCCTCTTTTAACTGCGTATTCATTTCATAATACAATGCCAAATTAGATGCAGCTTTTGCTTGTTCTCTCCATTTGGAAGAAGCATCATAAATAGCTTTCCAACGAGAAGAAGCCTGTTCCCATTTTTCCGACATGGCATAAGCTGTCGCCTCTTTCCATCTAGCACCTTCACTCTTATAAATCCAACGAGTCTCTTTATCCCAATGAGGAATAAAATTGGGAGTAGCTTTCTTTCCTACATAATCAGCAGCTGCACGTATTGCCTCATTGGCTGTTGGTAAAAATTGAGCTAACAAAGTTATATTTTCTGCCCCTTCCGACCAATAAAGACTATCCTCTACATGAATTGTTGCTAAAGGATTTTCTCGTCCAGGCAAATAACTGCGTATAATACCAGACACATACACCTGAAGATCCCCTACCACATATCCTCCTGATAATGTAGATACATTCTTTTCTACATTAAACAATAAACGATCAAATGAAATAATGGCTTCAGTTCCGGTCTCTTTACATAAACGATTGACAACAGCTTTGTCCAATTTTACTCCATCCTGATATTGAGTATCCAAACGCGTACCATCATGAAACAACAAAACATCTTTAAAGAAAGACTCTTCAGCAATAGAAGTACCCAAAGAACGACAAGCATCAAACAATGCACTATCTGCCTTCATTCGGGCTGTATCTTGAATCACACCATAAAGTTTATAGATATAACCAAGATTATCCGGCTGAGGTAACGCATTGTTGACAACCAACACATTCTTTACACTTTTCGGAAAAGTCACCTCTGCCGGATTATATGTTTCAATCCCTATATATTCAATCGTACTACATGCAGATAATAACCATGCAATCAATAAACACAATCCTATTTTCTTCATCATCTATTTTAAGCAAGATCACTTACTGCCTTGAAGTAACCGATAGACTCAGCAATACCCAAGAAAGGATCTTTCATATCTTTTTCAAATTCTAAACTGCAAACTCCTGTATAGTTCACTTCACGCATCATACGAACCAATGCTGGAAAATCAATCTTTCCACGTCCGATTTCAATACCTTTCCCTGCTTTAGAAGCCTCTGTTACATCTTTGATATGCATATCAAAGACACGGCTATGATATTTCTTTAAATCAGCAACGGGATCACAACCATTACGCAAATCATGACCTACATCCAAACACATACCGATACGAGGATCTAATTCTTTCGTATGCTCCCATGCATCTGTAGCATCTGGAAACAGTTCAATATCTGGTCCATGTAAATGGATTGCATAATTAAAATCATATTCTTTAACCTTCTTATCCACATAAGGAAGAAGCTCATAATTAGGAACTCCAACAATCGTCTTCACTCCTACTCGTTTCGCATATTCAAAACCTTTATCTATAGCCTCTTCAGTCTTCATATAAATAGGTCCTACCGCATAACCTGTCACACCATAAGAAGCACATTTTTCATGAAATGCTTTAATTTGTTCATCTGTACTATCAAATGGCAAATGAAAATCTTTGATACAAAGATAATGAACATCCAAACGCTGCAGAGTCTTCAATGTCGTTTCCAAATCAAAATTGACAAACGTAAAACCAGCCATTCCTAATCGGAAAGGATTGGTAGCCTTTTCTTTTCGTGCAGGAGTGGTACATCCGGTATTTGTCATTCCTA
>JAFYOM010000390.1 GCA_017560165.1 Parabacteroides sp. | reverse complement strand
TATTTTAGGAGATTTCATTAGCCGTGTAAATTCATTGTATCCTGTAGATATGGATAATGAAGAGTTGAACTCTTTGTTGACAACGATTAA
Source organism: Parabacteroides sp. (assembly GCA_017560165.1). Classification (GTDB taxonomy): domain Bacteria; phylum Bacteroidota; class Bacteroidia; order Bacteroidales; family Tannerellaceae; genus Parabacteroides. Next base: position 6,013 of record JAFYOM010000390.1, on the reverse strand, counting down.
AAATCAAGGTCAGGAAATTGAAGCGTTGCAGAAAGAACTTGATAAGTATAAAAAGAAAGCTGAAAAAGCAACAAAGAAAACTACAAAATAAGATTATTTCATAAATCTTAGAAGAAACAGGGCTTCAATAAAATGAAGTCCTGTTTTTTTTGAATAGAATTAGTAGTTATAAAAAAACTCCTAAAAGATTTCTTTTAGGAGTTTTTCAATGCTATGATAGAATTCTTATTTGTATTCGATAGTCGTTAATCGTAATAACATTGATTCTTTATCGATGCGTAATTTGACTCCGGATGGTTTCATATAGTTTTCAAGAGCAACTGTATATGTTGTAGAGTTTCCGCTGTAGTCGTTAGATGTTCCGATTCTACGTTCAACAGGGATTACGCTAAGTATAAGATCCTCATTAGGATGTTTAGCTGCATGTGTTCCTAATAGTCTCGCTATATTACCAAAGGAATATGTTCGATTTGATGAATTATAAGTCCCCAAGAAGGAGGTTGAGTTGTTTTCAATACTGCTAGATTGGAAAAATGTATTGATGGAATCTTTTGGTAATACCAATAGATACGTAGGAGGTTGGAATGCATATTTCCAATCTTCTTGAGGTAAAGCTTTTAATAATAAATCAAAACTACTGATGATTCGAGTATCCAATAAAGGAGCAATTTCTTTAGATGGGATTGTTAATTCAGTATAGACACCTGCCGGACTTTTCAAGTAAGCAATACTATCGTTTGGCTCTAAAAGATGGCTGATATCTGTATTTTTGAATCGATTCAATTGGATGACTTCGTTGGTAACACTTAAATATTCATAAGTTTGTACGATAGAATCTCTTCCTGCAGTATCTTTTTCTGCATATTTATAGTGAATTTTCATTCCGGAAGCTTCTACATTCAGAATATTTCCTGTACCGAACGTATTCGTTATATATATACCTGGAAAATGTTTGTTAAATGTTTCCTGATCTTTGTAGATTTCCGGAGTGTTGATGGTTGCATCATAAATACGCTGTCCTAATTCTTTAGCCATTTTGATTGTTACATTTGGCTGATAAGTCGTAAGTGTATTATAACGAACAGAATCAGGAACAGTCATGTCAAATGCAGTATAGGTTTGTTGTCCTAAAGATTTTTGCATATCACAATACTCCTTAGGATCTATGTTTGTGAAGAAATCTCTTGTTAAAGGAGAAGTAACTTCATATAATTGAACACGCATTGGTGTCAATGAGTCACCAACCCATGTGTTATATAAAATTTCAAATTCAACGGAATCAATTATGCCATTATAAGGCGTTTTTCTAAATTGGAAATTTTCCGGGCAATAAAACTGACACATAAAATCAGATTTTAAATTGCCATATAAAGGGTCATATATTTCTCCTAATGTTCCATAAATGGTACGTGCATATACTGAATCCGTTAAAACGGTTCTACCCTTCATGTAAAATGTATCCGCATATACATACGGCCTATCATCTTCTGGTTGAATAGTGGATCCTACCAACGACAAATCATCATTACACCCGCTTAGAATAGAAATTCCAAGACTCAGGCCTAGTATAAAAAGATTGATTTTCATTTCTCTATATTTAATTTTTGTCTAATATGACATCGTAGAATTCATTGAATTTATCCATATAAACATCCGGTGATTGATATGGTAAGAATGAAATGCCTTCTTTGGTGGCAATGTAATCCAATATCTCTTGATTGATTGTTTCACTACCTTGAATCACTCCATCAGCAAAATCAATAGCCAATTTGGTTAATTCAACGAAAGAAGCTTCAGATTTAACACCTTTCAAATCAGAATCTTTAGCTCCGTCTATTTTTAATTTATTTGCAAATTCTTTCTTGAATGGGACTTTAAAATCATCGTTATAAATAGAATAGATAATTTTTGCATCTTTTAAACATGGGTCATCAGCATACATGCGTTTGATGTATAATGCTGTTAATGCTGACATCCAACCATGACAATGGATTACATCCGGAATCCAACGTAGTTTTTTTACGGTTTCCAATACTCCACGAACATAGAAAATAGAACGATCATCGTTGTCTTCATATTCGTTTCCTTCTTCATCGCAAATGGTATATTTTCTTTGGAAGAAGTCATCATTGTCAATGAAGTATACTTGCATACGAGCGGCTTGAATGGATGCCACCTTAATTATTAGTGGGTGATCAGTATCATCAATAATAAGGTTCATACCTGATAGACGAATCACTTCATGCAATTGATTGCGACGTTCGTTGATATTTCCAAATTTAGGCATGAATGTTCTGATTTCACGGCCTCGTTCTTGTATGCCTTGAGGCAAGTTTCTGCAAATTATTGCAATCTCTGATTCGGGAAGGTAGGGTGTAATTTCTTGAGTTATAAACAAGATTCTTTTTGCATCCATTCTTTAAACTAATTTTTTAGACGCCACAAAGATACAAAATTTCTTTCATTTACCGCAATTATTTATTTGCTTTGCACCGTCAATAAGCATCTAAATGATGAAAATAGTAAATAGTATTAAGGAATTAAAGGCTTATCTCGCTGAAGAAAAGCGTAATAACAAGCAAGTTGGCTTTGTGCCGACTATGGGAGCATTGCATGATGGTCATTTGAGTTTGGTGAAATGTTGTGTGGAAAATAATGACGTTTGTGTTGTCAGTATTTTTGTAAATCCAACTCAATTCAATGACAAACATGACTTAGAAACATATCCACGCACGTTGGAAAAAGATTGTAGTTTATTGGAACCGGTAGGTTGTGATTATGTGTTTGCTCCATCGGTAGAGGAAATGTATCCGGAACCAGATACTCGTGTGTTTGATTTTGGGTTGGTATCAGCGGTGATGGAAGGAGCTCGTCGTCCCGGACATTTTAATGGTGTGGCTCAGATTGTAAGTAAACTTTTTTATGCAGTAGAACCGGATAATGCTTATTTTGGTGAAAAAGATTTTCAACAGATTGCTGTGATTAGAGCAATGGTTGAGCAGCTGAATATCCCCGTTAACATTGTGGCATGTCCTATTTTACGTGAGGAAGATGGGTTGGCTATGAGTAGTCGGAATGTACGTTTAACACCTGAACAACGTCAAAAAGCTCCATTAATTGCTCGTACGTTAAAAGAAAGTACTACCTTTGCGCCTGAAAAGAGTGTACAGGAGGTGATAGATTTTGTAATCAATACAATAAATGCTGATCCTGTCATGCGTGTTGAATATTATGAGATAGTAGATGGCTATACGTTGAAGTCTATTCAGAATTGGTCTGATACAACTTATCCGATAGGATGTATAACTGTCTATTGTGGGGAAGTTCGTCTGATTGATAATATGAAATATTAAAGATTTGTGGTTTTATGAATGATGATTCTCAATCTTATTTGTAAATCATAAATCTGAAACCATAATTCAAAAGCTTATGTTAATTGAAGTTGTTAAATCAAAGATTCACCGTGTAACGGTAACAGAAGCAAATCTAAATTATATTGGTAGTATAACTATCGATGAAGATCTGTTGGATGCAGCCAATTTGATTGCAAATGAAAAGGTTTCCATTGTAAATAATAATAATGGAGAACGTTTTGAAACGTATGTTATTAAAGGTGAGCGTGGTTCAGGAGTTGTATGTTTGAATGGAGCTGCGGCACGTAAAGTTCAACCTGGAGATGTGGTTATTATTATGTCTTATGCTTTAATGGATTTTGAAGAGGCTAAAACATTTAAACCGTCTGTCATATTTCCTGATACGGCAACTAATAAACTGATATAAGCTTAATAGTAATAAAAGCTATTTGTAAAAAATGATAAATAAAAGCTCGCTTTGTACGGCGAGCTTTTTTTATGATGAATAGAAAAATTTAGTCAGAGGTAACTGCTGATTGTCCTTGAGGTAATTGATATATCTATGATTTAGACAAATTTTCGAGGATGAATCTAAAAGGTATAGTGTAAGTCAGCTCTTTTTCTTACCTTTGCACCTCATTTATAGATTAGAATAATAAAATTACATACGAATTATGTTTGAGAATCTAAGCGAAAGATTAGAACGGTCGTTTAAGTTGTTGAAAGGTGAAGGTAAGATTACCGAGATCAATGTGGCCGAAACATTGAAAGATGTTCGTAAAGCATTGCTTGATGCCGACGTAAACTATAAAGTAGCAAAGAGTTTTACTGATACAGTTAAGACAAAAGCTTTAGGACAAAATGTGCTAACCTCTGTTAAGCCGAGTCAGTTGATGGTTAAAATTGTTCATGACGAGTTGGCTTCATTGATGGGAGGAACTGCTACTGAATTGAATTTAAATGGAAATCCTTCTATTATTTTGATGTCAGGTTTGCAGGGTTCTGGTAAGACTACTTTTACCGGAAAGTTAGCAAATTTATTAAAGACTAAGAAAAATAAGAAACCGTTGTTGGCTGCTTGTGACGTGTATCGTCCGGCTGCTATCGAGCAGTTACGTGTGGTAGGTGAGCAGGTAGGTGTTCCTGTTTACATGGAATTGGAAAATAAGAATCCGGTAGAAATTGCCATGAATGCCATTCGTGAAGCACGTGCGAAAGGTAATGATGTTGTAATTGTCGATACTGCAGGTCGTTTGGCTATTGATGAACAAATGATGAAGGAGATTGCAGCAATCAAGAGTGCCATCCAACCGGATGAAACCTTGTTCGTAGTCGATGCCATGACCGGTCAGGATGCGGTTAATACAGCTAAGGAATTTAATGAACGTTTGGACTTTGATGGCGTTGTATTGACCAAGTTAGATGGTGATACTCGTGGTGGTGCTGCTCTTTCTATCCGTACAGTTGTAGACAAACCGATTAAGTTTGTTGGTGCGGGTGAAAAGATGGAAGCACTTGATATCTTCCATCCGGAACGTATGGCTGACCGTATTTTGGGTATGGGTGATATTGTTTCTTTGGTTGAACGTGCACAAGAACAATATGATGAAGAAGAGGCTAAGCGTTTGCAGAAGAAGATTGCCAAGAATCAATTTGACTTCAATGATTTTATAGCCCAGATACAACAGATTAAGAAAATGGGTAATTTGAAGGAGTTGGCATCTATGATTCCTGGTGTCGGTAAAGCATTGAAGGATGTAGATATTGATGATAATGCCTTTAAGAGTATTGAAGCGATTATCTATTCAATGACTCCGGCAGAACGTTCGAATCCGGCTATATTAAATGGTTCTCGTCGTCAGCGTATTGCAAAAGGAAGTGGAACATCTATTCAAGAGGTGAACAAATTGATTAAACAATTTGATGAGACTCGTAAAATGATGCGAATGTTGACTAATGCTAAACCGGGAAGTAAAAAATTCCCATCATTCAGAAGATAATCTGAAAAGGCTTTTATACTAAATAATGAAGGAGGAAGTGTAAACTTTCTCCTTTTTTTATTGTGTAAGGTTAGGGTATTGTGTTATTTTTGCAATAGTAACACAAATGTTGCGCAATTATTAATAAAAACAATATAATAATATGCAATTAATTGACGGAAAGGCGATTTCTGAACAAGTAAAACAGGAGATTGCGGCAGAGGTGGCTGAGATTGTAGCAAATGGTGGTAAACGTCCGCATTTGGCAGCAATTTTGGTGGGTCACGATGGTGGTAGTGAAACATATGTCGCTGCAAAAGTAAAAGCATGTGAAGTATGTGGTTTTAAATCTTCTTTGATTCGCTATGAAGCAGATGTAACAGAAGAGGAATTGTTGGCTAAGGTGCGTGAATTGAATGAGGATGATGATGTAGATGGATTTATTGTTCAGCTTCCATTACCTAAGCATATCTCAGAGCAAAAGGTTATTGAAACAATCGATTATCGTAAAGATGTAGATGGATTCCATCCAATTAATGTAGGTCGTATGTCTATTGGTCTTCCTTGCTATGTATCTGCAACTCCTAATGGTATCTTGGAATTGTTGAAACGATATAATATCGAAACACAAGGGAAAAAATGTGTTGTATTAGGTCGTAGTAATATTGTGGGTAAACCTAT
>JAFYOM010000389.1 GCA_017560165.1 Parabacteroides sp. | reverse complement strand
GAGAAAGGCTCGAAAGTTAACTTTAAAATAATGCGCGACGGCTCGGAGAATGCAATTGATATCATTGTTGAAAGAGACCATATAGACATCCAGACTGTGAAATATAAAAAAATTGATGATATCGGTTATGTCAGAATTGCAGAATTTAAAGTTGGCCATGCATGATTCCCATAATGAGGTTCTCCTGTTTGGCTACCACGCCCTTGAACAACATCCCAATAAGTAAAACCTCGTAAGTTATTGCGATCTAAAATACTGATAATTGTATCGTAATAAGCTTGGTTGAAAGAAATAAAAACTGCTTTCATATAGATGTTTTTTGTTGCATGCGAGGCAATCTTTTTTAGACTGCCTCGCAAATATATTAATTATTTTTGAATAATTTTCTAAATTTACGATGTTTGCGTTTGATACCATTTCCTGCAAATACCGCATATACAGTAGGTACAATGACCAATGTAATCAAAGTAGATACGGAAAGTCCCCATGCTACTGTCATACCCATTGAACGCCACATTTCAGAACCTTCACCTGTACCGATAGCCATCGGAATCATTCCTAATACAGTAGTCAATGTGGTCATTAATACCGGGCGAAGACGTGATTTCCCAGCTGTCACAACAGATGAGATAATACCCATTCCTCGTTCACGGCATAATATTGTGTAGTCAATCAATACGATACCATTCTTTACCACAATACCCATCAACATAATAAGTCCGATCAATGCCATCACTCCTAATGGAGTATTGGTAATTGCTAATCCAAGAAGTACGCCGGTGAAAGCAAACGGAACAGAGAACATAATAACAAATGGATAAACCAATGATTCGAATTGAGCAGCCATTACAATAAACACCATTATAATGATTAAGACCATTAAAAGTCCTAAATCTTTAAAGGCATCTTGTTGGTCCTCAAATGTACCGGCTAATTGCCAACTAACTTCTGAAGGAATCTCCATTTTGCCTAATTCAGCTCGTGCAGCTTCAACCAAATCACTTAAAACGGCTCCTTCTCCGGCGATGGCAGATACGGTAATGATACGTTCACGGTCTTTACGCTCAATAGTTGGAGGAGTTAAGCGTTCCACTACTTTACCTAAATCACGAATACGAACACCTTTTCCTTCATTGTTGATAATCATAATGTTTTCAATATCTTCAATGGATTGACGGAACTCTGGAGCATAACGAACTGTAATGTCATACTCATCGCCATCTTCACGATATTTTGAAGCAGTAGAACCATTGATGCGGTTACGTAGATACATAGAAGCGGTTGTTACATTTAACCCATTGATAGCTAATTTTTCACGGTCAAAATCAACTTGATATTCGGGAATGTAATCTTCACGACTAATATTTACCTGAGCACAACCTTCTATATTTCGCATACGGCGAGCAATTTCATTTGCAACGGCATCAGTTTGTGCAAAATCAAAACCAAATATTTCGATATCAACAGCAGTTTCACCACCCATAGAACCTTGTTGCCCTCCGGCTAATACCTCATACTTTTTGATTTCACTGTATTCATCCAAATCTTCACGCATCATTTGACAGATTTCAATCAAACCGCGTTCACGGTCACCTACACTGCTTAATTTGATATTAAATGAGATGATGTGTGTACCATTATTACTTAACTGAGCAAATGTGTTGTCTGTATCGGCTACACCTTCAGAGAAGTTTAATGCCTCTATTTCCGGATATTTTTCACGGAATTTTTTATCAATATCAATCGCTAATTCACGTGTAATATCCTGACGTGTACCGATAGGCAATTCAACTTTAATACCGATACGAGCGTTATCTTGTGTAGGGAAGAATTCTGTTTTGATAATAGGTAATAACATCAAACTTCCTACAAAAATCAATGCCGATATGGTAATAGTCGTTTTACGGTGACGAACGGTCCAGTTTAATAAACGTGCATAAGCTACATCTAAAGCATTCAATCCTTTTTCAATAGGGGTGAAGAATAGAACATATAATTTCCCCTTTTCCGGTTTTAGTCTTAACATTTGCGAACAAAGCATCGGTGTCAATGTTAATGCTCCAACCGTTGAAACAATCATAATGATACTAACAATCCAACCTAATTGTTTGAATAAGATACCCGCCATACCGGTTACCATAGTCAAAGGTAAAAATACGGCCAACATCGTCAATGTAGAGGCTACTACTGATATGGCCACTTCATTGGTCGCATGAATGGCTGCCTGTTTAGGGTGGCTACCTCGTTCGATGTGGGTTGTAATATTTTCCAATACCACAATTGCATCGTCCACCACCATACCAATTGCAATAGAAAGAGAACTCAAAGATATGATATTCAATGTGTTCCCAGATGCTAATAAATAGGCGAATGAGGCAATCAATGAGATTGGGATAGTCAAAATAATAATGAATGTTGCTCTCCAACGTCCTAAGAAGATGAATACAACCAACATCACAATTAAGAATGTAATTGCAATCGTTTCTTCCAAACTATCGATTGTATTCAAGATATTAATAGAAGTATCAGTAATGATTCCAATTTTGACATCGGAAGGTAAACTAGCTTGGATTTCGGGAAGCTTTTCCTGAATCTTCTTTGCGATATTTACAGAGTTTGCTCCTGATTGTTTTTGAATAATGATTAATCCCCCTTTTATACCATTATTATATGTTTCTTGAGCACGCTCTTCAATACTATCTTCTACACGTGCGACATCGCGTAGGTAGACATTTTTGCCATCTTTGCTACCGATAACCAAATTCAACATCTGTTTGGCATCTGTAAATTCTCCCTGTACACGTAATGAATAGGTATTAGAGCCGATATCAATACTACCACCCGGAGTATTTCGGTTTTCTTGCGCAATAATGGATGAGATACCTTCGATGGTCTGTCCGTATGCCTCTAATTTATATGGGTCACAATAAACTTGCAACTCACGGATAGGAGCTCCGGAGATGGATACTGCACCCACACCACTGATACGTGCCAATGGGTTAGCTACCTTGTCATCCAAAATTTTATAAAGAGCATTGGTACTCTCATTTGCGGTTACAGAAAGTAACACAATGGGAATATCATCTGTACCAAATTTAAAGATAATCGGATTCTCTACATCATCAGGAAGAGCCGATTCCACCATATCCAATTTATCTCGAACATCATTTGTGGCAACATCGATATCGATACCATAGTCAAACTCTAAAGTTACAATAGATATGTTTTCACGAGATTGTGAGGTGATATGTTTTAAGTCACTTACACTATTTAATACGTTTTCCAAAGGTTTGGAAACGTTCATCTCAATATCTGAAGCACTTGCTCCTGGGTAGGAGGTCATTACCATGATGGTATTAGTCTCAATCTCAGGAAGTAAGTCGACTGACAATTTGCTTAAAGAAAAAAGCCCGAAAATGACAATGGCTACGAAGATTAGCGCTGTTGTAATCGGCTTTTTGACCGCTGTTCCGTATAAACTCATAATCTGTTTTTACTTATCAATTTCAACTTCCATACCATTTGTTAAGCGACTCTGTCCTGTAGTCACCACTTGAGAACCGTTTTCTACTCCGGAAATAATTTCGTATTGATCACCCATACGGCGACCTAAAATAACTTTCTGATAAGAAACTTTACCATCTTTATATACGTAAATATAACGATCTCCGGAACCGGCTTGTTTGACGATTGCTCGATCCGGTGCTACAACATGATTTTGAGTACCGAAATTCATGGTTACACGAGCAAACATACCCGGACGAACCCGTTCATTAGCATTGGCAATTTTGATCTCAACCGGGAATGTACGGGTACCCGGATCAATAGTCGGATAGACTAAACTGACTTTTCCTTTGAATATTTCATCACCGTAAACATCCAATTTGATATCAACTTCGTTTCCTTTTTTTACTTTGGTAAAAAGGCTTTCTGATACATTTACCTTTAATTTAACCGGACGAATTTCTTCGATGGTGTAAATAGGATTACCTCCGCTATACATATCGCCACTATCATAATTACGAGCTGTTACAATTCCGGTGATAGGACTTAATAGCTGAGTGTTTTCTTGTAGGTTCTTGTAGATTGCACGGCTTATTTCTATTTGTGTTTTCTGAGCATCCCATGCAGATTTGGAGGCTCCACCGACTTTGAATAGTTCATCGATACGTTTGAATTCCAATTCCTGGTTTTCTAATTGTATACGAGTTTGTTTTAAACTGGTTTCATCCATTTTAACCAATACCTGACCGGCTTTTACATGATCTCCGACCTCTACCATTAATTTAGAGATACGGACAGGTGTTTGAGGGGCAATGTTGTTAGAGATATTGGCCTCTACTGTTGCGGTAAATTCTCCAATCTGTTCAACGTCTTGAGTGGATACCGATTCGATTTTTACTAATGTTTTTTTATTTTCGATTTGTGCTTCTTCTTTCTTTTCTCCTGAACAAGAAAAGAGTAAAGGCAAAGCTAAAAGAGATATAAAGTGATGTTTTTGAATCTTTTTCATAAATGTTCTATTTATTTGGTGTTCTTAAAATTCTTCTTGTCCTAAGACTTTTTCCAAGTCTGATTTTGCTACCATGTAATCATAAATAGCTTGATTGAAATTGAGCTTGGCTTGTGTAAGTGCCAATTGGGCATCATTCAGTTCAAGTAATGTACCGGTTCCTACATCGTAACGTTTTTGAGCAATAAGGTAGCCTCGATCAGCCTGTTCTACCCCTTTTTGTGAAGCACTGAAACGTTTGACACATGTATTCATGTTGTCCATCTGCTGTTTGATTGCCAATTTGAGTGAACGCTGTGTATCCTCTCTTTGTAGTCTTAATTGTTCGATAGAGCTTCTAGTCTCTTTTATCTTATGATATTTATTCCCTCCCGAGAAGATTGGAACGGAAAGTGATACTCCGATAACCGAATAGGGATTCCAACGATAGTTTTTAAATTTAAAATCATTATTCATTGCATTCCACATATAAGAACCTGAAAGAGATAAGGTTGGTAGATAATCAAACTTTTGCATTTTTAAGGTATATCCTAACTGCTTTGTTTGTAAGTCGATCTGTTTTAAATCGCTATTATTGACCAATGTGGTATCGGTAGCAAGATAATCACCTAATAACTCTTTTTCGAAGTCAACCAATTGGCCTCTACATTCGATGTCTGTTTCTAAATCCATACCTAACAAAGCTTTTAATTGCCATTCAGCAAGAATAAGCGCATTTTCAGCTTGTAGTACGTTGGGTTCTCTGTTTTGAACGGTTACATCTGCGCGGATTAAATCATATTCAGCAACAGTTCCCTGTTCATATTTACGTTTGATGTCGTTATAGTTTTCAATTGCATTATCGTAGCTGTCTTTGAATACACGATAGGAGTCATTCGCCAACAATACACTATAGAAACCTTTCTTTACTAAGTTAACCATTGCTATTTTGGATGAACGTGCCTGTTCGATAGCTAATTCAACCCCAACAGCAGAGATGTCTAAACTTTTCCATAATGAGGCATTGATTAAAGGCATTCCTGCACTGAAGCCTAAACTCCAATTGTTGTCACGGCCGACTTCAATCCCTTTGCTCATATCTATTGTTTCTCCTCCTTCAGAAGAAGAATCTCCCATGCTACTCATATCAAAACCATCCATATACATGACCTGTTTTTTTAGAGTACGACTATAATCTGCGCTGAAATTGATTTGAGGAAACAATGCAGCATATGCTCCCTTTTGGGCATATTTCTTTTTTTGTATTTCCTTGTCTGCAACCTTTACTGTGGGATTTTCACTTAATGCGATTTTTAATGCTTCTCCAATATCTAAAATCAAAGTCTCTTGTGCTTTGACTGGGTGTAGGGATAAAGAGGGTAGCATAATCATTAAAACCCACATCATTTTTTTTCTTGATAGAAATTGTTTCATTTCATATAGATTTTGACGATTCAATAATATACTTTTAAACGTGTGCAAAATTATCTCAAATGAATCAATTGAAAAGGTTTATTCTAAAACTGTATTCGTTTGAATTTATAATGAATACTTTTTTTGTTAAAAAAAT
>JAFYOM010000388.1 GCA_017560165.1 Parabacteroides sp. | reverse complement strand
TTCTGCGTGACCTTCCAATATAACAGGAACTTCCATTGTTACAGGTTTGTTATCGAAGATTTCCAAAAAGTCCATGTGTAAGATAGCGTCGCTTACTGGCTGGAATTGGATATCTTTAACGATAGCCATTGTTTTGTTTCCATCGATTGTCAATTCTACTGCGAAAATTTCCGGAGTATAAACCAACTTACGAACACTTTCTTTTGTTACAGTGAAGTGAGTTACTTTTTCACCGCCGTACAAAACAGCAGGGATTTCATTGTTTTTACGCATTGCTTTCAATGCTCTTTTTTGATCTGCAGAAGAAGCAGCTACTTCTCTTGATTTTCCTTCTAATTGAAAAGTTTTCATGTTTTTAATTTTTTGTGTTACTCAAAATTAGATACTTTGCTTTCTAATTTCCCATCACACGTACGGGGTTAAAAGCGGCGCAAAGGTATGAAATATATTTATATCTGCAAAATCCTATAGGTGGGTTTTTATAAATGGAAACCTTTGCTTCGAATCAGTTTTTCAGTTTCTTCCCATAATATTCTCTGAAACGGATGGCTTTGCATACGTTTGGATTGTTTTTTCTCTTTGCAATTAACGTAACAACATCCACTTTTCCTTTTTGCTTCTTCTGATAACGCCAGGTGAACAGCAGTTGCCGCACCTTGTGCTGCTGTTTTTATGAATGGGCGGAAGATCAGGTCTGTAATAGGATCAAACCAAGCTTGCATGGTAATCATATTGGTGTTTACGATACCAGGGTCTGAAGCATTAGCCGTAATTCCTTTTTCTTGAATTTGTTTTGCCAATTCTTGTGTAAACAGATGTAGTGCAAGTTTGGAATTTCCATAAATCGGAATCCGAAAGAATGGACCACTTTTCCCTTTTTCAAAAAATACTTTTAGCTCAATTTTTCCGATGATACTAGAACAAGAAACTGTATTTACAATACGACTCCCCGAATGCATTAAAGGTAATAATTGTCGGGTAAGCATATAAGGCCCTACATAATTGACACTTATGATGGTATTCAGTCCATCTTCGGTTTTTCGTATAGGGGTTGTTAGTATCCCGGCATTATTCATTAATCGGCTAATGGGACGTCCCTCTTTCAATAATTGCTCAGTAAAAGCATTTACTGAAGTTAATGAGGCTAAATCAATTTCTCGGATTTCAATTTGCCTATTTCCGGTCTCTTTTTTTATCTGTTCACAGATAGGAGTAGCCTTTTGTTTATTTTTACAAGCCATGATGATGGGGTAACCTGTTCGGGCAAGTTCTTTGGTAATTTCTTGTCCCATCCCTCCATCGGCACCGGTTATAATGGCCAATTCCTTTTCCATTATCTGTATTCTAATTGTTTAATTTCTTTAATAATCTTATTAGGCAAATTTTGCATGTGTTTGTGGCAAGCCATTTCAAGTGAATACATACGGGCAATACAATAATTGCTATGTCCACAATCACATCGAGCCTCTTTGTTTTCTTTCATCTTATTGACAAATGCCGGATCATTAACCAAGGCACGTGCCATGCTGACAAACTCAAAACCTTCACCTAAAACTTCATCTATTTTAGCTCTGGAAACTAATCCTCCTACATAAACAAGTGGCATTTTTAAAGAGGCTCTGAATTTTAAAGCATCTTCTAAGAAATAGGCCTCTTTGAATGGTTCGGTAGGAATCATGAATCGTCCTGCTAATTTGACACAAGGAGGTAACCAACCTGCCGGCATATAATGAGTCATCGTTTGAATAGGCATAGCTCCACGCATGACATACATCGGAGCTTTACTTACAAACCCACCACTAAGGATTAAGGCTTGTGCTCCGCATTCATCTTGTAAAGTACGTGCAACTTCAAGAGATTCATCTAATTCCATTCCCCCTTTAAAGCCATCTCTCATGTTCATTTTGACTAAAACAGCCATGTCTGATCCGGCGGCTTTCATGACTTCATCCATACACATCTTCATAAAACGCATACGGTTTTGTAAACTGCCACCATATTCGTCTTTTCGATGATTGGTATAAGGAGAAAGGAATTGGCTGATTAAATAACCATGTCCGGCATGTATTTCAACAGCATCCATACCGGCCTCTCTTGCCAACTTGACAGCCTGTCCGAAAGCTTTGGACATCGCCACAATTTCAGAAGGATTCATTCCACGGACGAAAGTAGGAGAGTAAAGGTTAAATCCTGTAGATGCTGAAATAGGCGTACATCCACAAATATTTTTATGTGACATATTACCACAATGCCCTAATTGAATAGATGCTGCAGCTCCTTCTTTATGAATTGCATCTGTAATACGTTTTAATCCTGGGATGATTTCAGGTCGCATCCATAATTGTCTTTCAAAAGAAAGGCCGCTTTGTGTAACAGCAGCATAAGCCAATGTAGTCATACCGATACCACCGGCAGCAACAGATTTGTGGTAATTATATAACATATCCGAAGGAGCATTACCTGGACACATGCTTTCAAATGCGGCAGCTCGTATGGTACGATTACGGAGTGTTAAAGGACCAATCTTTCCTGGTGTAAAAAGTATAGATTCTTTTTCCATGATTTTTATGATGAATTAATATATAAAAGGAATGACCCGTTTACGATTCCCTAATTCATTCCCGAACATTGTCTTGTATTTATGGTAGATGGTGTTGGCACGAGGAACTAAGTTTGCAAAAGTCCACCATGCAAATACTGCACCGCTGGCGCTCCATGTCAGAATTGCAAAACCACACCATTCTAAAATCTCTCCAAAATAGTTGGCAGATGTTACATAATTGAAAACACCTCCCTTTGGTAAATAATGGTTAGTATCTCCCGGTTTACGTAAATGGCGAACAATATGATCTGAATGGATATTAATCCCCATACCCATAAAGAATAAAAGTGTACCGATGATAAACTGAGGGGTATATAACCAAGCGTTTGTGTACAGATCAGCAGGAGCTAGATGAAATAACCATTGTCCCTGCATATATCCGTTTAGTACGTTGAATGTGATTCCCATTAACATAATTCCAATAGGCATTTTACTTTTACCCTTCATTAATAAAGGAAAGATAAAAGAACGTTGGAAATAATGTAATTCAAAAAATAGGAATATCAAAAATGGAACGGTATCAAATTGACGTTCAGAACTATTCCATAAAAGGAACATTACGATGAAAACGGGTGCCTCCATGCAAACCCAAGCAACTTTATTGGAAATAGGGAATCCCCATTTCTTATCGAATAACATACCGTATCCGGCTTCAACGAAGTAAAGGGCTATAAATACAATGACAGCGATTACTGCCATTACAATTAAAAAGATATTAAAATATTCAATACTCATTTTCCGGTTGTGTTAGTAGTTTATATCCTTTACCATGGACATTTATAATTTGAATACTAGGGTCTTCCTGTAATAATTTACGAAGTTTCGTTATATAGACATCCATACTTCGTGCACTGAAATAGGTGTCATTTCTCCAAATCAGTTGAAGCGCATGAGCCCTGTCAATCAATTGATTGGCATTTTTACAGAATAAAGTTAATAGGTCTGCTTCTTTTGTTGTTAATTTAATAGATTTTTCGTCAATGGTTAGAAGCTGTTTTTGCAATTCAAATTTGAATTTACCAAAAAGATAAACTTTAACATCTTCTTTTTTTGTCGGTTGATAACGGTTTAGAATTGCATTTATACGTGCAGAAAGTATATCCATATCTAAGGGCTTGCGGATAATATCATCTGCATGCAGAGAAAATAGAAAACTAATCTCTTCTCTGTTTGGGTGATTGCTTAGGAAAATAACCGGAATTGTTTTCTCTGAACTTTTTATCATGATAGCAAGTTGTTGGGCCTTGTTATCATTTGGAATATAGTCAATCAGACAAATATTAAAATTGCCGGTTTGAAATGTTTGATAAGCTACGGTTTCATCATTGAATATTTCGAAACTGAATGCAGCTCTTTTTAAATATTCCTGTATGCTAATTTCTACGTTTTTATCCTTGCTGTAAAAAAGAATGTTAAAGCTGTTTCTCATTTGATATTAGATTGTTTGTTCAATGTTCCAGACAAAAGCTCGAAGCCCTTGAGCTTCCGTTTTTTTGTCTAGTTCATGTAAAAGATTAAGGAAGTGGTTTACTTTCTCATCTTCTATCATGGTCAGAATTGCAG
>JAFYOM010000387.1 GCA_017560165.1 Parabacteroides sp. | reverse complement strand
GGTTTAAGGAAAGTGAATGGAGCAAAGTGTTCTCAGTCACACAGAAGAGTTCATATTGATAGGAGTGTTTAACCATGAATGAAAAGAAACAAGCATCCTTATATGTAGGAATTCCGTTAATTATTGGAGTTACTATTGTGATTTCTTTGATCATCGCCACCATTTTAGAATTCCCGACTAATCGAGGGTTCATATATTCACAGCTTTTATCTTCCGCACTAATAGGCTCCATCCTCGCCCCCATCCCTTGTTGCGTATTATCTATATTAGGAATCAAAAAATTGCTAAAGCTTAAAAAGCAAGGAGAAAAACGTTTGGTACTCTGGCTCATCATTGGCATAATAAATATTGTAGTTTGGTCCGCAGTTGGTGTAGCTTGGTGGTATATTATTTTTATCAGCGGTAGGGGTGTTTGAGGTGATAACTTATGTCATTTAGAAAAATAGATATTGAAAATTGGGAACGCAGAGAGTTCTACGAACATTTCATAAACGAAGTTGTTTGTACCTATTCTGCCGTTGTAAATATTGATATAACTAATCTTAAAAATCAAAAACTGTACCCGGCAATGATCTGGTTTCTTACCAAAACCGTAAACGATATGCCGGAGTTCCGTACCAGCCTTACAAAAAAAGGTCTTGGCGTTTACGATGATATGCACCCGATGTATACCGTATTCAACAAAGAAAATAAAAACTTTTCCGGAATCTGGTCGTATTTTTCTGAAGACTATAATGAGTTTTTGAAAAATTATGAAACAGATTCTAGAGTGTATTCAAAGTCAACCCGATATGCTCCCAAAGATGGTACCCCTGAAAACGCCTTTAACATTTCGATGGTGCCGTGGATTGAGTTTACTTCGTTTAATATAAATGTATTTGATGAAGGAAAGTTCTTGCTTCCGATTTTCACAATGGGCAAATATTTTGAGAGAGACGGCAAACGTTTTCTCCCTCTTGCCATACAGGTACACCACGCTGTCTGCGACGGTTATCATGTAGGTATGTTTGTTGAGAAACTCCAGGGATATGTTAATGACTTTAGCTTTTGATAGTTGCCTTATTAAAGGTATGATTAATAAAAAGAATGCGACTAAAGAGGTGTATAAAATGGGGGTAAATAGATTAACAGGTTCTCCTTGGCACACTGAAAGAGTTCATCGTGCAGACGGTGACGATAGACGCTACAAGGGCAGATGCAAGCATTATTCTTACGAAGATGATAAATGCAAACTGAAGATTTGCAAATGCATCGGAAGTGCCCATTGCGAAAAGTACCTGGCAATAAGCGAGGAAGAATTCAAACAAAGACAGAAACGACACACTCAGATAAAAGCAAATTCAGATGATGATACATATTGGTTCTAATCCACAATAATTCATTTTAGTTTTTGGAGGGACATAAATGAAATATTTAGAAGATGGTTTTGTGTATTTCCAATCAAAAAAGGACCTTCGCCAAAATGAAAACATTCCCGAAACACAGTATTATTTTATTGATGAAATAAAAAGGTCTTGTGCTTTCTATTTTTACGAAAACGACAGACGATTTGTTTTGACAGCATCATATGCAAACGTAGACCAAACCCCACCGGAATATTATATTTCTGATTTGCAAGCTCGAAAAAGAAAACAAGTAGTAGATTTAGATACAGCCAAATCCGAAATAATTAAAGCATATAGGAGAAAAACATTATGAGAAAGAACTTTGGAGCAAAGGCGATTTTATATCCGAT
>JAFYOM010000042.1 GCA_017560165.1 Parabacteroides sp. | reverse complement strand
TTATCCATAAGATTCGTTTCATATTCCCATTCATTTGCTCTTGTTACTTTTTGATTCTTCATCCAAAGTCTGAAAGATGGAAGACAATTGCTCCTCTACAACTCCTTCAGCCTCCCCATAATTCAAATTCTTCAACGAGGTTTTCATCTCCAACATTACCCGTTCAGGATCTGTAAACCGTTCACCATACACATAGGCGATACATACATTCTGACTCCGTTCTCTTTCATAACTACCCCATAGCACCATCAACAGTCCGGCTACAACCGCCGCTCCTATACGTACATACCGCTGTATATAAAAAGTTTGCCTCTTTGCATATCTCTTTTTCCCAACAGCCATAAATCCCATCACCGCTCGAAGTTCATCAAACTCAACACTTTCGGCATAAGGAGAGGTTAAGAAACGAGCCAATTGCGTCTCTTCTTGGTCAGTGGTTTCCGCCTCCATATATCGCTCTCCCAATGCCAACCAATACTGTTTATCTTCATATATACACCTCTTCATCTTTCCTTCTGTTTTAAATAACACATTCGAACCTGTTTTCGGGCACGTGATAAGTTCACCCTCACAGTTGCCGGTTGCATATCTAACTTTTCCGCAATGGATTCTATACTTTCATCTTCATACTCCTTCATCTTCAAAATCTGTCTTTGCAAATCAGATAACTCCTTTTCTATAATTGCCTCCACCGCTTGAAACTGTTCCATCCTCTCTATCTCTTCATCAATCGACTTCGTCATTCTTGTATCTCGCTCAACATCCAACTCTACCATTTTTACTCTATCATCCCGTCTCAACGTATCGATGCAAAGATTCCGAACAGTCGTTACCGTCATAGCCTCTACCTCCTGAGAGGTATGCAGTTCGCCGGCTTTTGGCCAAAGCCGACAAAAGGCCTCTTGCAAGGCATCTTCCGCATCAGATTCAGAGGGAAGAAGTTTCAAAGCAATCCGCTGAAACTTCTTATGTAATTTGGTAAACGTAGATGTCAATAGTTCTTCACTCATGAACCGTTTTTACTGTTTTTTAGTTCGTTCATAAAGGAAAACGAATATGTCTGATGTTTGTAACACAAAAAAAGAAAAAAATAAAAATTATTTTTCACAAATAAAAAAGGCGAATCACTTCGCCTTCTATTTACCATATTCGTCTTACTTGATTATTAATTAATTGATATTGCTGTCCGGTCTCTGGACAGATAGCTTTTCCCATATCATCAAAGGTCAATCGATGTCCATATTCACTTACCCAACCTATTTGTTGAGAGGGATTACCTACCACTAAAGCATACGGAGGAATATCTTTGGTCACTACTGCTCCTGCACCAATCATGGCATATGCACCTATCTGATGTCCACAAACAATCGTCGCATTCGCACCTATCGTAGCCCCTTTCCCTACATGTGTCTTTCGGTATTGCTCTTTACGGACAACAGCACTACGAGGGTTGATGACATTGGTAAAAACACAGGAAGGACCTAAAAAAACCTCATCATCGCAAGTTACACCGGTATAGATTGAAACATTGTTCTGAACCTTTACACCATCACCTAAGACTACTTCCGGTGAGACTACCACATTTTGCCCTATATTGCAATTCTTACCAATTGTACAACCAGACATGATATGAGAGAAATGCCAAATATGTGTACCTTCTCCAATCTGACAACCTGCATCTATAACCGCTGTTTCGTGTGCCTGATACATATCTGCGACTATTTATAAATTAAAAAAATAGTTGGTTTCTTGCTTAAGTCCGGAACTTTACCGGCCCACTCTTTAATTGGGCGAGTTTGGATATACTCATCCTCACAAGTAATATTAGAGGCGATACACAACTTTGTAGAAAGACGACAAGTACGAATTAATTCCTCAGCCAACTTATTATTGCGATATGGGGTTTCGATAAACAACTGTGTTTGATTTTCAGCATAAATACGTCCTTCCAATTTTTTGATGGTATTGGTTCGCTCTGAAGCATCAATCGGCAGATAACCATGAAATGCAAAACTTTGTCCATTAAATCCGGAACCCATCACAGACATCAAGATAGAAGAGGGGCCGACCAAAGGAACAACTTTGTATTTCTTCCGTTGAGCGATCGCAACCACATCAGCTCCAGGATCAGCAACTGCCGGACAACCGGCTTCAGAGATAACCCCTACCGACTCCCCTTTTGCCATAGGAGCTAAATAACCGGCTACATCTTCCGGTGAAGTACGTTTATTCAACTCATAAAAGGTCAAATCATCAATCACAATGGAAGGCTCAGTCTTTTTCAAAAAACGACGTGCCGTACGTACATTCTCCACAATGAAATGTTTGATAGACAGAATTACTTCCCGATTGTATTCAGGTAGTACCCGGCGATGTTCTGTATCACCTAATGTGACCGGTATGAGGTAAAGAGCTGTTTGCATAACAATAATATCGGATTAGCGGCTCGACAGCCGTTTTTTATTCGATACAAAAATACTATTTTTGCACCAAACAATATAAAATAATATGGCACTTCCTATTGATTTTATCACCCGTACTCGTGCATTGTTAGGGGATGAGTTCGACAAATTAGAAAAAGCTTTGCTCGCAGATGTTCCCGTCAGCATCCGTATCAATCGTCAAAAAGGGACTCTTCCACCGACAAGCGATAGAGGAAGTGCTGTCGTTTGGAGCAAAACCGGTTATTATTTGCCAGAACGTCTATCTTTCACGTTCGATCCTTTATTTCATGCCGGAGCCTATTATGTACAGGAGGCTGCTTCCATGTTTTTGGAACAGGCTATACGTACGCACGTAACAACTCCTATAAGATGTTTGGATCTATGTGCAGCCCCCGGTGGAAAATCCACCCACTTATTAAGTCTTTTACCAGAAGGTAGTCTGCTCGTTAGCAATGAGGTGATTCGCAGTCGTAGCCATATCTTAGCCGAAAACATTGCCAAATGGGGTAATCCCAATAGTATCGTCCTCAACAACGATCCGGAAGAGCTCGGTCAACTCACCCATCTGTTTGATCTCATTGTTACCGATGTACCCTGTTCAGGAGAAGGGATGTTTCGTAAAGATACCGATAGTACAGGAGAATGGAGCGTTGCCAACGTAGAACTTTGTGCGGCTCGCCAACGACGTATCATCCATGATATTTGGGATGCTTTAAAACCGGGTGGATTGTTGATTTACAGTACTTGTACATATAACATCGAAGAGAACGAGGAGAATATCCACTATATCATAGAGGAGTTAGGAGCTGAAGCATTGTCCATCTCCACACCAGAAGAATGGGGGATCACCGGACCTCTTAAATACGACCATCCTGTCTATCGTTTCTTCCCGCACAAGACCAAGGGAGAGGGTTTCTTCCTAGCTGTCGTACGTAAAGCAGAGGGAGAAATTGAAGAGATCCGTTTGAAAAGTAAAAATAAGAACAAAAAAGAGAAGAGTAAGTCTGCACCAGTAATCCCTCATACTGCTAAAGAATATCTTTATGATTCATTT
Source organism: Parabacteroides sp. (assembly GCA_017560165.1). Classification (GTDB taxonomy): domain Bacteria; phylum Bacteroidota; class Bacteroidia; order Bacteroidales; family Tannerellaceae; genus Parabacteroides. Next base: position 15,241 of record JAFYOM010000042.1, on the reverse strand, counting down.
GCCAACGGACTACGATTAAATGGAAATTTTGTTACCATGCAACCAGAGTCCGTTCAGGAGGTTTTCCCACTCCTACAAGACAAATGTCATATTCTATCTGCAGGTGTATGTATTGGCGAGTTGAAAGGTAAAGATTTAATACCGGCTCATGAATTGGCACTCAGTACAGCTCTGAACCCGGAAGCTTTTCCATCTGTTGAGTTAAGCTGGGAGGATGCCATCAAATATTTACGAAAAGAGGTGTTACTCCTTCCCGAAGAGACAAAAAAAGGGTATGTGGTTATGCGTTACAAAGGCTTCCCATTAGGATTTGTCAAGAACTTAGGTAATCGTGCCAATAATCTTTATCCACAAGAATGGCGTATCCGCACTAGCCACCTACCGGAAAAGATTAATCTGTACTCATAAACCGTAAGGTCTGTAATGCGGCTTCTCCTCTACGGATGAACTTCGCTTTGTCCGTATTGGGAGCATAAACAAATGTCTCAGCCACAACTATACGCTGATTCTTCTCGTCTAAATAGGCATAACTAACAAAAGGACCTCCCATCATATCACCTTCCATTTCCCACAAACCTCTCATGACTCCGCAATAAGTATCATTCCGTTTCATTGTCTCATAAGAAGGAGGAAGATGTTTAACAGTTGTCATATAAGAGCCAGGATATCCACCTTCAATTTGTTCCCCTAAAACCGAGTCACGTTTACTGACCAAATAATCCAACGTAAAAGTATGCTTATCGGTATAAGGAAAACTATACAGTAATAGATCTGTTCTTCCATTTCGACCATGATCTGTAGCCCAAAAGAAATTAGTGGAGACTTTGAACGATGATAATTCTTTCGAGGCAAACAGTTGTACATTAAACAGAGATTTTATTGTATCTTTAACCCACTGATTATGTGATTCTACCAAATAACTAGCATACCTTTTCAGCTCTTTTTCCTCCAAATATGAGACTAAAAGAGCTCCCTCTTCATGTAAATAAGGGAGCAATAACTTTTCAGAAGGAGCATATATACGAATCACCTCTTGTCCCATAGCCCATACATCCTGTTCTTTGGACACAGAGACTTTCGTAAACAGAGTACTATCTATTTGTACCTGAATTATATTACGTACATAGCTCAATAAGCCATTAAACTGATCCGGTTCTGCATAGGTTATCCGCATAGATGGTTCTATTTGAGGCAATCCCGATATAGGCGTGATTAACTGTTTCTTCAATTGCTTTCCAACCTCACTACTCCAATCTTCCTTATTCATAACCACCAATACCTCATACGCTGCACCCGTTGCTCTTTTTGTAAAGATAGAACGTTTAGATGACTTTGAGAAGTGATAGACTAAGCTCCCGCCTGCCAAAACAAGCAGGAGCCAAATTAAAATTGTTCGTGTTTTCATACTATTTAGAATTCAATCTCTTAAAAATTTAAACTACACGGAACAAAAGTAAAACGTTCTTATAGAAGAGTAAAAGATTGAAGGTGGACAAATAAAGGAGCAGATAAAACACTAAATCACAAACATTTACACAAAACAGCTGTTGCAAAATCGGAAAACTAACGGACAATTAAACAACAAAGGTTCTTTTAAAACAGGCGAATAAATGTATCTAAATCGCTTTTTTCATCTAATTGAAGTTTCTTTTTCAAACGATTCTTTGATTTAGTTAAGGCTTCTGACGTATTATTAAAAACTGCCAACTGTTCTTTTCGAGAGAAGTTCCATTTGACTAAGCAACAAATTTCTTGTTCATGACGAGTGATTGCATACTTTTCTTTAAGAACCGTCAATACACGATTAAAAAGCATATCTGTCAAAACAAAAACCTCATTCCATTCCGTACGAGTTAAATTTGCATGTAAAGGGTCTTCTTTCATTTGAACCAATAAAGAGAGAGAAGCGGATTCTGAAAATTCTTTATTCTCATCAGACAAAACAGCAATGATTCTTTCACTCTCACGTAGCTTCTGTTGATAAAAATCTAAATCAGCCATACGTTCTTTGTAAAGTTCCGATTCAGATGTCAATTGCAACATTTCAGATTCCAACTGCTGTATCTGACGTAGATATTCATAACGTTCTTTTTGTTGTTTAAAAACAGCAGCTTTGTTTCGTTTCAATTTTTCCTTCATCTGAACAAAACGTTCCCGTCGACCTCCAGCTCGAACACCGAACAAGTAACCTAACACTGCCCCCGTAATCAAAGCAATACTACCTAAACTTAATAAAACGTATATCCAAGATTCCATTCTCTCAATTTTTTTTCTTCAAATAATCATAGATAGCAAGCTGTGCTCGGACTTTGGTTTCTTGAGAGTCTCGTTTGAAGTTATTTTTCAAATTTTCATCCAACAGACAAGCCTTTACATTATCTTGTAGCTGAATCTTCAAAACATCAATGATACACTGCTTTATTTCCGGATCCCATATAGGAAAGGCAGTCTCAATCCGTCGGCTCAAGTTACGGCGCATCCAGTCAGCAGATGTCAAGTATAACTCCTCTTCCCCATCGTTATAAAAATACCAAATACGGGAATGTTCCAAGAACATATCCACAATACGGGTAACCTTGATATTCGCACTATAAGGTTGATTAGGAACCAAACAACAGATACCTCTGACTATCAAATCTATTTCAACTCCATTCTCACTGGCATAATACAACTCATCAATCATATATTGATCATGAAGTCCGTTCATCTTCAGCACGATACGTCCCTTGCGACCGGCTTTCACATGTTCCACCTCTCGGTGAATCATACGAGTTAATTCCGGAACCATATTGAAACGTGCGACCAACAAATGATGGAATGTCGGTTCACGTAATTTACCTTCTAAAACAGCAAAGACCTTATTGATATCCTTTATCAAATCAGCATTAGAGGTAAGTAATGCCATATCCGAATAGACACGAGCTGTTTTTTCATTGAAGTTTCCGGTACTTAAATAGGCAAAATCTCGTCGTTTATTACCCTCTGTCGTATCTTTACGCAAGATAACAGCTACTTTGGCATGAACTTTCAAACCCGGAATACTATAGATAATCCGAATACCAGCCTGTTCCATCCGTTCTGCAGTACTCATATTATTTTCTTCATCAAAACGGGCTTTTAGCTCAACAAAAACAGTCACTTTCTTTCCGTTTTGAGCAGCACTGATCAAAGTATTGATTACAGCAGAATTCTCAGCCACTCGATATTGAGTAATTTTAATTTCATCAACCTTCGGATCAAAAGCAGCCTCCATCAAAAAGCGAATCAAATAATCAAAAGATTGATAAGGGAAATGCAATAAAATATCCCGTTTCTTCACAGCTTTAAAAACAGAACCGGTCTCATCTAAAATAGGGATACGCATAGGAGCTGGAACAACCTGTTCCAACTCTTTTCCTTTCGGATTGGGGAGTTTGGATAGATCCTGCAAATTGTTATACCGGCCTCCTTGTACCAAATCATCCGGAGTGATGCCGAATGCTTGACATACAAACTGCAAAAAGTCTGTCGGCATATTGCTGTCATACATAAAACGGCTCAGCGCCCCTATCTTACGTTTCTTTACTTTCTTTCTTATTTTCTCTAAGATATTACCACCTTTTTCATCATCCAAATAGATATCAGCATCTCGAGAGATCTTGATACTATAACTACTTTCTACCTCATAACCAGGAAATACACTTGACAAGTTGGCACGAATGACATCATCGATAAACATGATGTAATGTTTTCCCTCATGCGATGGTAATTCTATGAATCGAGGCACTTTTGAATAAGGGATTTTCATTAACGCATAATGATATTCCGGGACAAAATCAGGTTCAGTCATCCGTTTACTTTTTTTATACATACGAATAACCAAATAAAGACGACGATCCCGAATGAATGTACGGATATCTCCGGCTTGTATCATTACCGGTGAGAGGAAAGGAAAAACCTCTTCATTAAAAAAATTCTGAACAAAAGCTTCATGGAAGGGTTCCGGTCGGCTATCTTGATACAAATAAATATTCTCTTGATTTAAAGCCTGTAATACTTTAGAAAAAATGCGATAGTACTCACGCTGTTGCCGATTGACCTCTTCGGTTATTTCAGCTAAGATCTCTTCTGCTTCAGCACCGCTCTCTTCTGTGTAATTTTTCTTCATGATTACCCCTCGATGCTCAGCCACTCGTATTTCATAAAATTCCTCTAAATTGGAAGAATATATTGAAAGGAATTTTATACGCTCATAGATGGGCATAGTCTCGTCTTCCGCCTCCAACAAGACCCGATAATTGAAAGACAACCAACTGATGTCTCGCTTAAAATATTTCCGTACCGTTTCCATCGTATATGATCTTAGTCCGGTAAATATACTTATTTTCATGGATTCAATCAGCCTTTTTCATACTTTTGCATCAATAATTATAGATACTTTATGCTAAAAATAGGTTTACTTTCAGACACTCATGCTTGGTGGGACGAGAAATATGCAACATACTTTGCAGATTGTGATGAGATATGGCATGCAGGAGACATCGGTTCGGAAGAGGTTGCGAACAAGCTATCAGCCTTAAAACCTTTACGGGCCGTTTATGGGAATATAGATGGTTATCCTATACGTATACAGTATCCGTTAGTCCTCCACTTTACCGTCGAAGAGGTTAAAGTGATGATGACACATATAGGCGGTTATCCGGGACGTTATTATCCAGCTATCCGGAAAGAATTATATGATAAATGTCCAGACCTTTTCATTGCCGGACATTCGCATATTTTAAAAGTGGCATTTGACAACACCTTAAACTGTTTACATATTAACCCGGGAGCTGCAGGAAAGAGTGGTTTCCATCAAGTCAGAACGTTAATCCGTTTTGTCATAGATGGGAAGCAAATCAAAGACTTAGAAGTCATCGAATTAGGGAATCGATAATATTTTATCTATTCATATTTTCTACAAACAGAACAGTCGTTTGAAGATATTCAAATTCATCTTTTAGATAATCACTAAAAATACTAGAATCAATATTTTCTTCTATTTGTTTACTAGTCCAGAGTTTACCGGTTTGTTTTTCTATTTGATTCAAACACTCCTCTGTTTGTACCCGTAAGACAAACAAATTAACCAAATGCTTTACCTCTTCATTTTCAAATGTATAGCGAATAAGAAAACGAGGAGAAAGATCCTCTTTTTTAGCAACAGCACCAATCATGTCATGAACTGTTTTTTCTATACTTTGACGAAAGAGAACAAAACCACAATAAGGATGATCAATCTTTCCAGGGAAAAACAAAGAGGTTTTATCTTGTTTTACCAAATATAACATCCCTTTATACACAACAACTATACGTACTATCGGATGGTAATATTTCTTTGATAAAGAACGGCTTACAGAATAAGCAACTCGTCCAATAACTTTTCCTTTCTCATCTAAAACTGGCAACCAAATCTCTTTATTTAGTACCTTTTTTATCACAATCACTCGAATCTGTCCATAAATAATCAACACACAACCAATCCAAAGAATAAATTCTCTATACAGAAAATGTCCAATCTCCGGGCTTTGCATATTTTCTGGTAAGAAACCATACAATAATACCCCAAAAAGATGGATTGTAAAGATATTTTGTGTCAGTTGAGCAATATAAAAATAGTCATTCAACTTAGAACGTATCAATGTACGTTGAGACAAAGAAGAAGAAAAAGTACCTATTTTTCGGAAGATAGTCTGTTTAAAACTACCAACAATCGTCAATACCAAAACAAATAAAATCTCAAGGATTAAAGGCAAATAGAGATATACAACAAACTCAAATTGAAAACCTAAAAGCAATGAATTCAATAAAAGTGTGATTGCTACCGGTATCAAGATAAAATAATACGAGTTCCTCTTTCTGAAAAATTGAAAGAGAACAAGACTGATAATCCCTAATCCTGTACTTAAAACAAAAGATAAAAAGTATGGTAAATAGTTGTCCAATAACATCAACAGCATAATAGGAATTAATCCCATCGCTTGATTTCCTATCCCTTTTTTTATGTGGTCCATACTTTTCTCCTTGATATAATTAAACAAATCAGCTTTATCAATCAGACATGTTTTTCTGCATGATAAGACGAGCGTACTAAAGGAGCACTCTCTACATGTTTAAAACCTTTTTCTAAAGCAACAGTTTTATAAATATCAAATTGTTCTGGAGTTATATATTCCTTTACCGGAATATTTTTCCGACTAGGTTGCAAATATTGACCTATTGTTAAAACAGAGACACCTACAGCTTTTACATCATCCATCAATTCATAGACCTCTTCTACCGTTTCTCCCAATCCGACCATTATACCGGTTTTAGTAACAACTCCCCTTTCAGCTATATGTTTCAAAACAGAAAGACTTATATCATATTTGGCAGCACTACGAACTTCCGGAGAGATACGACGTACTGTTTCCATATTATGGGAAATAATTTCCGGTGCAGCTTCTATTACTTTATCAACTAAATCTAAATGTCCCTGAAAATCCGGAATCAAAACTTCAACTGTAGTCTCCGGATTCACCTCTTTTATCTTCCGTATCGTATCAGCCCAATGTTGAGCTCCTAAATCAGGTAAATCATCTCGATCTACAGATGTTATCACCGCATGCTTTAACTGCATCAAACGAATACTTTCTGCGACATTTGCCGGTTCTTTGGAATCTAATGGTAAAGGTTTCCCTGTTAATGTATTGCAAAAACGACATGAACGAGTACAAATATCACCCGCAATCATAAAAGTGGCGGTACCTCTACTCCAACATTCCCCCATATTGGGACATTTTCCACTGGTACAAATCGTATGCAAACAGTGATTTTTAACAATACTCTTTGTCCGAGTAAATTGTTCATTACCTCGAAGCCGGATCTTTAACCAATCCGGCTTTTTAACATGCTCCGACATTATAAATTATCAAATAAGAAATTGGACATTCGAGTATATAAATGGTAACGCGTGTTTCCTCCTGTTATACTATGATTACGGTCTTTGTAGATCTGCATATCAAACTGCTTACCTGCTTGTACCAATGCTTCAGCATAATCCATTGTCTGTTGGAAATGAACATTATCATCGGCTGTACCATGTATTAACAACAACTTACCTTGTAGGTTTTTAGCTAAACGAATCGGAGAAGTAATAGCATAACCTTCAAAGTTTTCTTTTGGAGTACGCATGAAACGTTCTGTATAGACAGTATCATAATATTTCCAATCAGTAGGAGGAGCCACAGCTATACCTGCTTTAAATGTACCATTCCCTACACTCATTGCCATCAACGTATTATAACCGCCAAAGCTCCATCCCCAAATAGCCATACGATTCTTATCAACAAAAGGCAATTTAGCTAAAGCATGTGCAGCCTCTACTTGATCTTTAGACTCTAACTCACCCATTCTCAAGTAGGTACATTTACGGAAAGCTTCGCCACGAGCACCGGTTCCACGTCCATCCACACAAACGGTAATGATACCTTTTGTAGCCAAGTACTGTTCCCAATCAAAGCTATATGAATCCAACACTTTTTGAGAATTTGGGCCACTATACTGGAACATCAATACCGGATATTTTTTTGATTCATCAAAATCAATCGGTTTTACCATCCACGCATTGAGTTCTATATCTGAAGCTGTCTGGATTTTTATAAACTCTTTCTTAGCATAAGTATAGCCAGCCAATTTATCATTCAAACGGGCATTATCTTGTAAAACACGTAAAACCTTGTTTGATTTTGTTTCATTTACAGTAATCTTCATCGGAGTATTAGCATTGGAATACTTATTCACATAGTATGCGAAGTTATGGCTGAATACAGCATTATTGGTTCCTTCCTGCTTTGATAGTTTTGTTTTTACCCCTTTAGCATCAACTTTATAAATAGCACGACACATCGGACGTTCTTCGGCTGATTCATAATAAACCGTTTTTGTCGCTTCATCATAGCCCAAAAATGCAGTTACATCCCAATTCCCTTTTGTTACCTGACGTTGTAAAACTCCAGTTGAAGAATATAGATAAATATGTGCATATCCATCCTGTTCATTTACATAAGAGAAACAGTTATCATAAAAATGAATAGAGCTTAACCATTCTGAATCAACATACGCTTTATTCTCATCACGCAAAATCAAACGAAATACACCACTTTTAGGATTGGCATAATACATATTAAAAATATTCTGATGACGATTTAAGGTCATCACTGCCAATTGGTCTGAGTTTTTGGTAAACGTAATCCGAGGGATATAACTATCTGCTTCAATCGGAACATTCAACGTCTTTGTATCCTTAGTCATCACATCATACGAATGTAACGTAACTTTAGAATTTCTTTCTCCTGCTTTTGGATATTTATAATTATAATATCCCGGATACAACCCATCTTCAAACATCTGCATAGAAAACTCCGGAACTTCTGATTCATCAAAACGCACAAATGCCAACTGTTGACTATTCGGAGACCAAGCCATCAAATTTGTAATCGAAAACTCCTCTTCATACACCCAATCGGTTATACCATTCAATATTTTATTCAATTCACCATCTTTGGTTACTTGAACTTCCGTATCATAATCAAATTTACGAATCCAGATATTGTTATCACTTACATAAGCAACCATTCTACCATCCGGTGAAAATGTAGGAATCATCTGCTTACTTTTTGAATCAGAAATTGGTTTTACATAATTTCGGCGAACATCATAATTATACACATTCGCACGAAAAGAACGACGATAGATGCGTTCGGTTTCTCTCCATACCAAAATATGATGCCCCGTACTACTGATTGTATATCCTTCAAATGTATCAAAAGTACACTCACGTGCATTCTGTGTATTAAACAATGTATCTACAGGATTACCTGTACGATAAGAATACTTAATAATCATATTACGTGCCTCATTCATGGCAGTATAGTGTTCTCCATCCGGTAATGAACGCATTTCGCCTGTATTTGTCATCTGACGAAAGTGGCCATTTGTAATTTCTTTAAGTTCAACACGTTTTCCTCCATTCTGAGCAGAAACGACTCCTGCAAACAAGAGAGAAAGCAAAGTCGCTGCAATATAAAACTTTCTCATTTATAATTTGTTTTCTCTAAATTTATTATATGTTACTATGTATGCGCAAAGTTAGTAACTTCTATCAAATATGATTGAATTTAGAACAAGGATTAAAGGTTATTTATGTAGAATAAAATGACAAAATCATCTTTTCATAAAAGAATTAACATTCACATCTTGTTCTTTAACTATTATAAATTACCTTTGTCTATATGGAAAAGAACAAACCCTATCGTGATTTCGGAAATTTCTTAAAAGAGATTTTCCCTTATAAAGTTCAAAAAATATCGATAAATGCAGGATTTACCTGTCCTAACCGAGACGGTAAGAAAGGTTTTGGAGGTTGTACTTATTGTAATAACCAGACCTTTAGTCCTGAATATTGTCACACAGAAAAAAGTGTAAAAGAACAATTGGAAGAGGGAATCCGATTCTTTTCCCGTAAATATCCGGAGATGAAATATTTAGCCTATTTTCAGGCTTATACCAACACCTATGATGAAATTGACCGATTGATATCCAAATATGAAGAAGCCCTCTCTTTCCCCGATGTTGTTGGTTTGATTATTGGAACTCGTCCGGATTGTATGCCGGATCAATTATTGGACTATTTCAGCACTCTATCCAAAAATAAATTTGTCATGATTGAATATGGGTTAGAAAGCACATTAGATCGAACTTTACTTCGTATCAATCGTGGACATACACATGCTGAATCAGAAGATGCGATTCAACGAACAGCCAAAAGAGGTCTTTACACTGGTGTCCATTTAATTTTAGGATTACCGGGAGAAAATAAAGAAGAAATTTTACATCATGCGGATGTACTTTCGGCTTTACCTATCACCACTCTCAAATTACATCAATTACAACTCATCCGTAATACTCGTATGGCAAGAGAGTTTGAAGAAAATCCCGAACAGTTTCATCTGTATACAGCCGATGAATATATTGATTTGGTAATTGATTTTATTGAACGATTAAACCCCAATATCGTCGTAGAACGATTTGTTTCCCAATCCCCAAAAGAGCTATTGATCGCTCCCGATTGGGGATTGAAAAACTTTGAGTTTACAGCCAAAGTAAATAAACGAATTGCTGAACGGAATACCTACCAAGGACGTTTATTTATTTAACACCTTATATTTGTTTATTCCCCTTAACTTTCGTTTATTTGCCGCCTCATATTGAAAGACATTATATATGGAACACAAAAATCAATATCAAGGCTTAACAAAGCAAGAGGTAGAAGAGAGTAAACGCCTTTATGGGGAAAACATTTTAACCCCACCAGAAAAGGCCTCTTTATGGAGCCTGTTTTTAGAAAAGTTCGACGATCCAATCATTAAAATATTATTAGTTGCTTGGGGATTATCCATGATTATCGCCGGTGTCCACTGTTGGGGGCCGGAAGCAAAAGGATTCACCGCTTTTCTTGAGCCTATTGGTATTTTCTTTGCAATCATGTTAGCCTCCTGTGTTGGATTCTTCTTTGAAGTAAAAGCCAATCGTGCTTTTGATGTATTGAATACCGTCAATGATGACATTTTAGTAAAAGTTATCAGAGAGGGACGTATTTGCCAGATTGCACGAAAAGAGGTGGTAGTCGGAGATATTGTAATCTTAGAAACCGGAGAAGAAGTTCCGGCCGATGGGAAATTATTAGAGGCTATCTCCCTACAAATCAACGAATCGACATTAACCGGTGAACCCATAATCAGTAAAACGACTAACGAGGCTGATTTTGATAAAGATGCAACCTATCCATCAAATGTCGTGATGCGTGGCACAACAGTAGTAGACGGCCATGGAGTTATGAAGGTAGAAAAAGTGGGTGATGAAACCGGATATGGAAAGGTCTATGAGGGTTCTCAAATAGATAACAACATAGATACTCCGCTACAAATACAATTAACTGGGTTAGCCAACGTGATCAGCAAAGCCGGTTATTCAATTGCGGCTATTACATTTATTGCATTATTGACCAAGATACTATTATCTTCCTCAGGTATGCCTATCATGGACATTATCTCACAAGTATTGAATATATTCATGGTAGCCGTAACCTTAATTGTCGTTTCTGTTCCGGAAGGATTACCAATGAGTGTCACATTAAGTTTGGCATTGAGTATGAACCGAATGTTAAAAACAAACAATCTTGTTCGTAAAATGCATGCTTGCGAAACTATGGGGGCTACTACTGTCATCTGTACTGATAAAACAGGAACACTCACCCAAAACCAAATGCAGGTACACGAAACTCAATTCTATAACTTGAAAAACCAACAGTTAGGAGGAGATGAATTAAGTAACCTCATCAAAGAAGGTATATCGGTTAACTCTACAGCCCATCTCGATTTTTCTGAAGAAAAGATTAAAACATTAGGAAATCCAACCGAAGCGGCTCTATTACTATGGCTGAATAATCAACAGGAAAACTATCTTGAGCATAGAGAAAATGCACGCATTATTGATCAACTAACCTTCTCTACCGAACGAAAATACATGGCAACTATCGTACAATCTCCTTTATTAGGGAAACGTGTCTTGTATGTAAAAGGTGCTCCTGAAATTGTTTTAACGAACAGTAACCGTGTTGCGATGGGAAACACTTACCAAACCATTAAAGAGAGTCAAGCTACTATCGAAAAACAACTATTGGATTATCAGAACCAAGCCATGCGAACATTAGGTTTTGCTTATCAAATATTAGACGATAATCAAGAAACCTCTTTCTTTGTCAATGGCCGTTTACATAACACCGACCTTACTTATTTAGGAATTGTAGCGATATCCGATCCGGTTCGTGCGGATGTTCCGGCAGCTGTCCAAAACTGTTTAGACGCAGGTGTCAACGTTAAGATTGTAACTGGAGATACACCGGGGACAGCTAAGGAAATTGGGCGACAAATTGGTATTTGGGATATAGAAGATACAGAACGTAATATCATAACCGGTCCGGAATTCGAAGCACTTAGTGATGAAGAAGCATTGGAACGTGTCTTAGATTTAAAGATTATGTGTCGCGCTCGTCCAACCGACAAACAACGATTGGTTCAACTACTTCAACAAAAAAATGCTGTTGTAGCTGTAACAGGTGATGGAACAAACGATGCGCCGGCATTAAAAGCAGCACAAGTTGGCTTATCTATGGGAGATGGAACATCTGTTGCTAAAGAGGCAAGTGACATCACGATTATCGATAACTCTTTCAGCAGCATCACTCGCGCTGTGATGTGGGGACGTTCTTTGTATCGAAACATCCAGAAGTTCCTATTATTCCAATTGACAATCAATGTGGCTGCATGTTTTATCGTTTTACTAGGTTCTTTATTAGGAACAGAGTCTCCTTTGACAATTACTCAAATGCTTTGGGTCAACTTGATTATGGATACATTTGCGGCTGGTGCTTTAGCCTCACTTCCACCCAATGAGCGTGTCATGAAAGATAAACCACGTAAAAGTGGTGAAGGAGGAGATTTCATCATTACCAGACCAATGGCCTATAACATCTTTGGAGTAGGTTTAACTTTTGTAGCAATACTAATCGGATTGTTGTTATATATCCAAACACAAGAAAGTTTAGCACCGGAGAAACACGAATACTTCCTTTCTTGGTTCTTCAGCTTCTTTGTAATGCTTCAATTCTGGAATATGTTCAATGCAAAAGCCTTCATGGAAGGTCGCTCTGCCTTTGCAAACTTAAAAGGATGTAAAAGTTTTCTCTTTGTAGCATTACTTATCATCATCGGTCAATACTTGATTGTAACCTTCGGCGGAGAGATGTTTAGTGTTACACCGTTAACATGGAAAGATTGGGGAATCATTATCGGTTCAACCTCCCTTGTCTTATGGATCGGAGAAATCGCCCGATTGATTGGTAGATTAAGAAAAGCCTAAAAAGAGTTTTCAAATACAAAAGAGACCGTCCAAACTGATTTTGGACGGTCTCTTTTGTATGATTAAGACATTATAATCTTACTATTTTACTCATAGTTATAAGTCTTGATAATCGTATTTGATATTATAATAACTCTAAAAGTTTCTGCCCATGAAACTTTTTGTTTCAGGCGAGAAACTAATAGTTTCATCCGATGAAACTATCTTTTACTTGGCATATAAAAAGTATGTACAAGAGACTCATTACTGAGCTAACGAAAAGCGTAAACTGATCCCGTAATTGGAGTTAGAGGTAGGATATGAAGCATTCGAAATCAATGGTTGATTGATTTGAAGATCATAAAAAGCACGAATGGTCAACGCACGGCTCAAACCATAATCGGCAGAGAACTGAATGGTCTTTGCGATGTTTCCACTGGTTGCTTGTGTCAACTGCGTATCAATTTTACGAATCAATGATTGCATCTTATTATAAGAGAAGTCCAAACGTACCGTCAAGTCATTGCTAAAGTCACGTGTTTTCTTCATCTTCAACACCTTATTAAACTCCGCGAACTTATATCCAATTCCAATGGTCACCTTATTGGAAAGTGCTTCTACTAACTGATAAGAGGTAGTGTTCAAACTCAAATTACGAGTAGTCGAATAATCTGCCCGTATGGTTATATTATTCAATAACGTTGCATCAGCTCCAAATAAAGGATTAAACGCTTCCGTTATACTTACAGAAGAGATATCATACGGAGACGAAGGTGTTGGGTTGTCATTCAAAATAGACTGAATATATCCCAATCCATCTTGTCCGGCATCTACCCAATTCAAGAAAGAAGAAAAGGCTCCCACCGTATATGAACAGCGATATTGATGACTTAATGTCACACTCTTAAAGTATTTCTTAATGGCCGAGATACGACTCAAACCATCATACGTAATACGCCAGTTTGGAAGCATATTTTTCAATGAAGGGAAAGCTGTTAAACCAATTTTATTGGGATCCTTTCCTGTATAAGCAGCTAAAAAGGCAGGTATCAAAACATCTGCAGAATTTCGATTGACACCATTCTCATTATTTGCTCCTGGATTATAAGGTTGTCCTCCTTTCCCCTGTTCTCGAATAAAACCTTCATTCGGATAGGTCAAGCCGAAATATTTACTTTCATAGCGTTGAGCTATCGTTTCCCGATAAGCAAGAAAGTTATTAAATGCTTTAGAAGAATAATTATTCATCGCATTGCCACTACCAGCAAATGCACTACCTAAAGCAATTGTGGTCATTGTAAAGTTTCCCCCCATAATCTCCGGCATACCTTCATACATATATTGTATTTCCGTATTCCGAGTATCGTTTCGCAACGCATTCAAATCAATCTTTAAACCGGGTATTGGCTCAAGATTTGCCCGTATCGTCAAATTTTTCGTACCTGTTATCACTGCCGGATTCAAGTTATTTTCTGTACTTTCGACTAACCAATGTTTTTCAGAAGCTTCATCAATATAACTACGATTAACACCTCCAAAGGCAAAACCCAAACCCGGTGAAAGACCAACCGTTGAACGGCTTTGTCCGAATATGTCACCTATTTCCGGTCGGAATCCTGGCAACATCATACCGGCAGAATTGGTAAATTGGAAATTCACCCGACGAACCATCATCAAAAAACGAGTACTATACTCTGCGGCTTGAGTCAAAAGGTTTTCTGTCGGTGCTGCTCCCGGCACAATGGTCAACTTCAAATGAGCTGTATCTTGATTGATAATCATGACTTGCGCCAAATTAATGGGTTTATATTTAACCTTATAGACACGTCCATCAGCTCCTCGAGCCGTAATATAAACCTTCTTAGTGAACATACCATGTTCCACTACTGTTCCACTATCCGGATTTAAAGTAATTTCCTTTTCTAGTTTAGCCTTTTTCTTTTTCTCTGTTTTTTTGGCTGTATTCCGAGTATTACCAAACTTTTGATTTATCTTCTTCAGATATTTGTTCTTATTATAAAGAGACTGTAAGTTCAACCCCGCTTGAACCTCAAACTGTCTCTGATTTTTAATTGTATTTCCTAATTCAATGTCTTCACTGATATTGGCTCCTCGCATCCAATTATAGGTAGCATTGTAACTCATAGAGGCATTTGTCCAATCCAATACTGGTATTAACTGCAAAGGTAACTGCCAAGTGACCATAAATTGTTGATCATATTTCATCGGTGTACCTAAATCAGCTAAACTCCTTTTAACAGAATCTTTCCATAATTGATAATCA
>JAFYOM010000386.1 GCA_017560165.1 Parabacteroides sp. | reverse complement strand
TGAACCAATAATGCGGTTATATGCTTTGTTTATTTCTTGTAGTGTCATATTGGGATTGAAACAAATTGTATGCCAAAAGTAAAACATTTCATATAATTCTCATCTCTTTCTAAAAGAAATAAAAAGAAAATACCATGTTGAACTTTTTAGTGTAGCTTTTGTTCTTAAGATATAGTGTTTTTCATGGTATTAGAATTAAGTTAGATTAGGTTATCCGTCTTGTTCGTGAGAATAGGACGGTTTTTTATGGCTTGTAATGAGATGCCGTTAAAATAGACTGGCTATCATTGTTCTGCATAAGTGCTTCAATAGTTGTATTATTTTTCTCCATGTATTGTTTGATGATTTGCCATCCCATCCAAGTCCCGATATTACCCGGTGTATCGCTTGATAAAAATGTACAGGGTGCTTGATCGAAGTATTTGGAGGTAACCATCTGATCTGGTGTATAAAGATGTTTACGTTCGACGATTGCTCTCCATAGAGGTGCTTCATTGTTTTTACACCATTGAACTTCGGATTCTGTATATCCCATCAAGGTTTCGACAGAGAGTTCGGGTAATGCTTGTTGAATGATAAATTTAATTTTTCCTTCGTAAATCATTCGGTCTAACAAAACATTCTCTTTTCCTTCAAAAGGATATTCGGACATTAACCATCCGGTTAGATAATCTGATACCACCTGTAGAGGAGTCATCAATCGACGTTGGTAATCATAAAAGAAGTTTTGATATAATGGATAATCTGTACCTAAATACTTGTCGATAGAGATGGATAGTAAACTGTCACCGACCAATACGTTTTGATTGAAGCCGGATACATGCATATAGACTGCCGGTATTGGCATGTTGGGTAAACAAGCTTTCAACCACGCAAAACCATTTCCCAAATCTTGCTCTATCTGTGAGAGGTTTTCATATTGCTGGATTGCATCTGCATATAATCCTTTGAGGGTTGGTTCGGTGTAATAGTTCAACAACTTTTCAAAGAAACCCTGCTCTTGCGAAGATTGCATATTCAGAATACCTTTTCCCAATATCTCTAACATTTGTGGATAGTTTTGACTGATTTGAGTCGATACTGTAGGATCATTGCTTTCTATGAATTGAAAAAGAACCTTGTCGAAACGATTAATCTGTATGGGTTCTGCCGAAGTAATAGCAGGTTGTGTGGAGTTTTGTTTTCCTTGACAACTTAACAGATGCAACGATAATAAGATTATATATAATACTTTAGATTTCATAAATAAGATATTTTCGTAATTTGTCTATTATCTTTTGATTAATACGGTTAGTTGTAGCGATAAGTCGAAGAATACCATTTTAGGATTGACGTTTTGGGATATGTGTTGTTCTGCTTTATCTAACTCTTCCATAATATCAGTGACATTCCGTTCATTAATGAAAGGAGCAAATTTAACGGCAAACCCAGCTTCTTCGATATTCATGTAATTAAGTTCCGGAGATTGGAATCTGTACATGAAATTTTCACGAATCAGATGTTGGCAATAAGATAGGAAATTTTTTTGTCGTTCGCGACCTAATCCAGCTAACAAATCAGCCATTTCTTTCATTCCTTTTACATTTTTAGCCCACGAGTTACGCATCATCCCTTTGAATTGTTCCAGATAGAAACGATTTTCATCTCCTACACTGATTGCTTCGATGGCATTGAGGTAATTGCCTTTTGACATGTGTGCTACATGTTTGGCATCTTCCGGTGTGAGATTGAACTGAGTCATCATCGCATTAGCCATTGCATCCGGATGGATAGCACGTACATTGATTCGTTGCGCACGAGATAGGATGGTACCTAAAATCATATCCGGAAGTTCTGATATCATGAGTATGATGGTATGCTGAGGCGGTTCTTCTATTACTTTCAGTAATTTGTTTGCACAAGTTTGATTTAGCTTTTCCGGTAACCAAACCAACAAAATACGATAAGAGGCTTCCGCTATTTTTAGACTCAATTTACGCATGATTTCATCACTCTCTTTGGCGTAAATTATCGCTTGTGAATTGCCTGCGTCAATGTGATTCAACCATTGATCTAGGTGAAAATAGGGACTTCTTTTGAGGAGCTCTCTCCATTCTGTTAAGTAATCATCGCACACCTCTTTCTTCTTATCTTTTTTTGAGACAATAGGAAAGACAAAATAAAGGTCTGGATGTGCTAACTCATCGTATTTCAAGCAAGAGGAACAATGACCACAAGCGTCAGTATCTGTTCGATCTAGACAATTCAAGTAACGACCATAAGCTAAAGCTAATGGGAATGCACCCGCACCTCCTTGTTCTGTAAACAATAGAGCATGCGGTATCGTTCCGGTCTGTGCCGATTGTATAAGTTGTTTTTTAATCTCTTCTTGCCCAATAATATCTTTGAAGTACATAATCCTTACCTTGTATTATTGGACAAATGTAGTAATAAATGTTTATTCTATACTATTGTTTATTAAATCTCTAAAGTTTTCGATTTTGTGAAGAGTTAGATAGTTTGCATCATGATTGTTGTGAGCAACTCCATTGGGCTCGTCGTACGCTGTACGAGAAAGAAATAGGATATCATTTCCATCAAACAACCATTCTACATATTGAAAACCATGATGTTTGAAATCGGGGTGAGTCAACACAAATTGATGGACGGTCCAATTCTTTAAATCTGTAGAGCTACACAAGGCTTGTGTATTGCGTATTCTGGACGGGGAAAATTGCTTGAATTCCGGTTTGACATAGTTAGTCAACATCCAATAACGTTTGGAAACTTCATCATAACGTATTGTGAACTTCTTACTACCACCGGGGAAAGGAATGAATCCTGTTTCTGGGTTGAAAGAAGCTTTCTTACCATTTTTGCTAATTTCTACAATAGCTGCATATTCTTCACCTTTCCTTTTAGTGTCTACTCGTAGGATATCTAACATTTTACCCTCTGGGCTGACCACAACGTTTCCTTCTAACCAGCCGTTAAATGTTCCTTCCAAGTAAGTTGAATCATACATCAAATGGTTTGTTCTTCTCCAATTCTTGGCATTTAGCAGATCGGCATTGACTGGTGCAGAAATGACCATTGCACTATAGCGTTTACCCCAGTCTGTAGATGGAGCTGTCGCATATTCGACTGCTCTCCATATTCTGCCGTTGTGGATGATAACCGGCATTGGAGCAGTATGATATTCACCTTCTAAGATAAGACCGGTATCTGACTTGTAGGGATTCGTCCAGGTATATCCGCCATCATCGGAACGTCGGATGATGACATTTCCATGATGTTTGTGAGTCCCCATAATATAAACAGCCCTATTATGTACAAATAGGTTTGACCAGAACTGTCCGTCGATCTTAGCGATTTTCTTCCAATTTTTTCCTTTGTCACTTGAGTGAAAAATGTAAGTTTTTGCGGATCTAAACTCTGATGTTTTGGGACCAAATTCATCATGCGAAGCCAAGTAACTACCATCAGGTAGGATACAAAGACCGGGCGAACCGATGTATCTTTCTGTTGATGCAGGAATATGTGAAACGATGTATCCTGGAGGTGTTTTACTTTGTGCTAATGTGATGAATGGTATACTTAATAGAAAAAAAACGTAGATGAGATGCTGTTTAATCATGACTGTAACAGATTTAAGTTGATTATATATTTCTTGGTGGTAAAGATATATAAATAAACAATTCTAGTTATATTTGTCGATAATATTTTTATAGGTAAATACAAACGATTATGAGTGGATATAAAAGTGATGCTTCTATTTTAATTATTTATACCGGAGGAACTATCGGAATGATTGAGAATCCGATTACTGGAGCTTTGGAAGCTTTTAATTTTCAACATTTAGAAGAACATGTTCCAGAATTAAAAAAATTAGGATATGCAGTGTCTGCCATACAATTTAATCCTCCGATGGATTCATCTGATATGGGACCGGATTCATGGGAAAAAATTGTGCGTGTGATCGCAGATAACTACCATGTATATGATGGTTTTGTAGTCTTACATGGAACCGATACGATGGCGTTTACCGCTTCGGCTTTGAGTTTTATGTTGGAGAATTTGAGTAAGCCCGTCATCTTGACAGGTTCCCAGCTGCCGATAGGTATGTTGCGTACGGATGGAAAGGAGAATCTAATAACGGCTATCGAGATTGCGGCAGCGCAAGAGAATGGACTTCCACTTGTTCCGGAAGTATGTATTTTCTTTGAAAACGATTTGATGCGTGGAAATCGAACAAGCAAGAGTAGTGCTGATAATTTTAATGCTTTCCGCTCATATAACTATCCGACATTGGCACATGCCGGTATCACGATTAAATATGATTTGTCGCAGATTTATCGTCCTCTATCTCGGAAACCGTTGAAGCCGCATTATTTGTTGGATCGTAACGTTGCTATTTTGAAGATTTTCCCAGGTATCTCTCCACAGGTAGTGGAAAGTATTTTGAATACTCCAAATCTGAAGGGGGTTGTGATGGAAACCTTTGGTAGTGGAAATGCGCCTAGTTTTGATTGGTTGATGGATCTGTTGAGAGATGCAGTGAATCGAGGTATTGTGATTATGAATGTGACGCAATGTATCGCCGGTGGGGTAGAGATGCATCGTTATGAAACTGGACGAAAATTGTTGGATGTAGGTGTTGTGAGTGGTTATGATAGTACGACGGAATGTGCTGTAGCCAAAATGATGTTTTTGTTTGGTCAAGGTATGAGTCAGAAGGAAGTCAAAGAACATCTCAACTGTTCATTGATTGGGGAGATAACTATTTCGTGAAAATAACTGACGATAGAAGATTTAAATAAAAA
This sequence comes from Parabacteroides sp., assembly GCA_017560165.1. Lineage (GTDB taxonomy): Bacteria > Bacteroidota > Bacteroidia > Bacteroidales > Tannerellaceae > Parabacteroides. The sequence goes on along the minus strand of JAFYOM010000386.1, from coordinate 1,015 downwards.
AGGGGGTACTAGAGGTAACCCCTTTTTATTTATTTAGATGTGTAGTTGTTTTTAGTAAATCTCTTTGGCTACTTTATAAACACTATCAGAGGCCATCATGGTGTAAAAATGTAAACTTGGAACGTTGTGTGCAATCAAATCTTTACACTGTTGGATGCACCATTCAATACCTACAATTTTAGCCTCTTCATCAGTTTTGCATTTACGAAGTTCCGCCGCAAAAGGTTCTGGTATATCCGAACGAAATACTTTTGGTAGAACTGTCAATTGATTTTTGAATACAATGGGTTTGATACCCGGAATAATGGGAACGTTGATACCTTCAGCTCGGCAACGGTCAACGAAAGAGTAGTATTTTTCGTTATCAAAAAACATTTGTGTAACTAAATAGTCTGCGCCGTTTTTGACTTTTTCCTTTAAGTAGAAAATATCAGATTCCATATTGGGAGCCTCCTCATGCTTTTCCGGATAGCAGGCCATACCGTAAGAGAAAGGTGTCTCATTGGCTTCAAAAGTAGATCCATCTAAGGCAATACCTTTGTTGAAATTATTGATTTGCTTTTGTAGATCTGTTGCATGCTCGTGATAAATCTCCGCATTTGGTTTGGCTTCTAATGTTTTGATGTCGCCCCGAAGAAGCAAAAGATCATGTACTCCTAAAAAGTTTAAGTCGATCAGAGCATATTCTGTCTCGTCTTTGGTGAATCCTTTGCAAATGATATGTGGAACGGCTGTAATTCCATACTTGTTTTGGATAGCCGAAGCTATAGCGACAGACCCTGGACGCTTGCGGATGTTAACCTTTTGGAAACTTCCATCTGGTAATGTTTTATAGATAAATTCACTGTGGTGTGATGTGATATTAATGTATTTTGGGTCAAATTCTTTTAACTTATCAATCACATTGTACACCTTCTGTATGCTGTTCCCTTTTAACGGAGGAAGTATCTCAAATGAGAAAGCCGTACTTTTGCTATTATTAATTAAATCAATTACTCTCATAATTATTTACTGA
>JAFYOM010000385.1 GCA_017560165.1 Parabacteroides sp. | reverse complement strand
ATGTGAGAGAAGAATCCGGCAAATCCTTGGCTCTGATCTGCAATGATGTTTACACCCCACATTACGTCGCAAACATCAGTATTGTTGTTATTCCCTAGCTGTGCAACAGTAGCTAATTGTAAACCACTCTTGGTCAAAGCTTCAGTAGCAGCTGCAGCTGCAGTTGCGTAGTCATGCATTACCATTGCTACACGTGCCTGCATACCTTTTACGATGTAGTAGTCGATATGAGAAATGTGTTTTTGAGTTAAGCCATTTAACAATGTTTCAGCTTTACCTAAGTCCGATGTGATTTGGTCATACACACCTTGAACAGTTCCACGTGGTTTACCTTCAGAACCTGCCACTGTCGGCTCTGTGTACAAAGGAACACCCGGCGCATCTTGGTTGTTGATGTAGGTCTGTTGATACAACTGAATCAAGTTAAAATAACAAAAACCACGAATGGCGTATGCTTGACCAACGATACTTTTGATTGCATCCGGTTCACCACCCATTGTCTCTTCTGCAGCAATGATGTAGTTTGCATTACTAATCATGGTGTAGAAGAAGTTCCATAATGCATAAGAACGACCTGATTTACCAGAAAAGTCACCATGTACATTTAAACGATAGTCTTCGTAGAACCAACCCTGTCCTTGTGCATACATCAAATGGTCTTCACCCATCAAATCTGCTAGTAGATTAATTGCAGTCAAACCACAGTTTTCAGTTCCCCAGCTGGAACTCCAACCGGCTACATACAACATACGGTAGATACCGTTGATTGCAGATTCTGCGCTTGTCGCATCTATGAACACTTGTGAACCTGACACTTGGTCTGTAGGCTCTGTGTTCAACTCATCGGAACATGAACCAAACATCATAAGTCCGGCCAATGAGCATATATATAAAAGATTCTTTTTCATATTTGTTCGTAATTATGATAGTTAGAATGTTACATCAACACCGAAAGAAACAGTTCTTACCGGAACATAACCGAAGTTTGTACCACCTGTGAAGTTGAACTGAGGGTCCATACCTTTTAGGCAGTTAAACAATACCAAGTTGTCACCGGTTGCGGTGAAGCGAACGTTCTGCATTTTAAGAGATTTAGTAATCTTTTTAGGCAAAGAATAACCCAATGTGATATTCTTGATAGCCAAATAAGAGGCATTGATCAAATCTGCATCTGTATAGATGTAGCTCTTACCTACTTCGATACGAGGGATATCAGTGATGTCACCCGGTTGTGTCCAAGCACGTCCTAAGTGAGCGTGTTTAGCCTGACCGATGTAGTTTCCATACAATAAAGTACGATAGACTCCATCTAATACTTTACCACCGATAGAGTAGGTACAAAGAATACTTAAATCGAAATCTTTGTATCTGAATTCATTGTTGAATGAACCATACAAGTTCGGGATACGGCTACCTTGGATCTCTTTGCAATTGGTTGCTTCAGATTGGCTGTTAGTGATGTATCTTTCACCTACTTGGTTACCATTTTCATCTTTTTCCCAAGCCCAATACAACTGCTGACCGGTTGCAGGGTCTACACCTGCTGAAGTTGCAGTATAGAATGAATTGAGAGTTTCGCCCTCTTTGATGATAGTGGTAGATCCTATGATTTCCGGTTTGTCTGCCAATTTCAATACTTTATTCTTCACTGTTGATCCCATTAATGTCAATCTCCAGTTGAAGTCATTGTGTTTGATGATGTCACCGGCAAGTGTAATATCCCAACCTGTATTACGCATGCTACCAACGTTCTTGTTGTAACCATCGAAACCTAATGAAGAGGCCATCGGGTATGACATCAACATATCAGTTGTTTTACGGCTATACCATTCCACAGAAACAGAAAGGCGATCCCAAAAACGACCTTCTACACCTACGTTAAAGTTACCGTTCTTTTCCCATTTCAAATCTGTATTTTCTAAAGAACTTAGAGCCACACCACTCATGTTGGCATTGGGCCATCCTAAATCATAGAAAGACTGCCATGCATAATACATATTAGCACCGTTAGAGTGTAATAATTTATCATTACCCTGTACACCATAACTTGCTTTAACAGACAAGTTGTTCAACCATTCTTTGTCTTTCAAGAATTCTTCTTGAGAGATACGCCAGTTTCCACCAACAGACCAGAAGTGACCCCAACGATTATCTTTGTGGAAACGAGAAGAACCGTCTGTACGGTAAGATGCAGACAAGTAGTATTTGTCGTCGTAATCATATTCTACACGTGAGAAAATTGATTCCACCGCATAGTTATCTTGATATGAGGTTGCATCAGTAATGGTTGTTGCAGCAGCCAATTCATACAAGCCACCGAATGGGAAACCAGTTTTAGTTGCATTTAAATATTGGTAGTTGTATTTATAGAACTCGTGACCTAACATTGCGGATACATGATGTTTGCCAAATTCACGGTCATAGCTTAAAATCTGGTTGAAGGTATAACTGCTTTTACGAGCTGTAGATTTGTCGATAGTACCTTTTACCGATACAGAGTTACCGTTGTACGGGTTATAATAAGTCATGCCTGCACTGTTTACCAAGTCAACACCATAGTTAACAGAGAACTTCAAACCTTTTAATGGACCCTCTTTCAAGTCACCGATAGTGGCATACATACGGGCACTCAAGTTGTCACTAGTAGAAGCGTATTTATCATCATACAAAGTAGCGATGGTGTTCCAGTTTGCATTAGCACCGGCCGGGCGGTTTGCTCCGTAGTCGAATACCGGTTGACCAAGTCCATCTACTACAGTAGCACCGGTTGCATCCTTTTCAAATACAGGGAAAATCGGAGCCATTAATTGAGCTGTGTACCAGACGTTTGAACTGTATGAATTGTTTTCTTGTGCTGAGTTGCTTTCGTTACGTGAGAAGCTTGCGTTCATACCGGCTTTTAACCAGTCAGTAACATCTGAATCAATGTTCATACGTCCGTTTAAACGTTCGAATTTAGTGGTTTTCAACAAACCTTCTTCGTTCAAATAGCCTAAAGAGAACATATATTTGGTCTTTTCAGAACCCCCATTCAACGCTAAATTGTATTCTTGACGTAATGGGCTGTCAGCCATTGCTTCGTCCATCCAATCTTCTGAATATTTTAATACAGCATCGCTACGTACTTTACCTGTAGCCGGATCGATCAATTCAGTGATTGAGTAGTTGTACGGGTTGTATTGTTCATTCTTACCAAAGACAGCAGTTGCACCGCTCTTCATGTTGTTCAATGCACCCATAGCAGCATCAGCATAACTCAAACCGCTGTTAAGCATCAAATCGTTTTTGTAAGATTGGAATACTGTTTCGATGTAACCCTTTTCATCCATTGTTTCGTAACGAGGGATAGAACGAGATGCTACACCCCAGTTAGCCTTCAAGTTTACTTTAATCTTACCTTGGTTACCCTTTTTGGTTGTGATCATTACTACACCATTTGCACCACGAGCACCATACAATGCACCGGCAGAAGCATCTTTCAAGATGGTCATTGTTTCGATGTCGTTCGGGTTGATAGAAACAACGTTTCCGTCATAAGGAATACCATCTACTACATACAACGGATTTGAACTTGCGTTCATAGAACCGAAACCACGAATCACTACAGATACACCTGACCCCGGTTGACCAGAACCTGAAGTAGTCTGTACACCTGATGCCAAACCTTCCAATGCTTTGGTTACGTTGGCTACCGGTCTTTGAGCAATCTTTTCTGATTTGATTACTTCAGCAGAACCTGTAAATGATTCTTTTTTGGTTGTACCGTAAGCAACAACCATGACTTCATCCAACATCTGGTTGTCCGGATACATGATAATTTGAAGATTTCTTTTAATCGCTACTTCTTGAGTCTTCAAGCCGATATAAGAAACCATCAGAGTTCTGGAAGAACTCGGCACTTCTAAAGAGAATGTACCATCTAAATCGGTTACAGAACCAATTGTTGTTCCTTTGACAACAACTGATGCGCCGATTACTGGCTCATTAGTTTCAGCATAGACAACAGTACCTGTTACCTTTGTCTGAGCGTGAGCCATACCAATACCTATTAATAGGTAGAACAAAAGGAATGTTAACCTTTTCATAGACACACTTTTTTTGTTTAACGTATATATTTAAAGTAATTGTTTGCAGATTTTATATGAAAATCAAACGTTTAAGTCTAAAAAGACGAATACCTAATACCGTAAAATTTCCCAACGAAGCCGCAAATATATTAATAAATT
>JAFYOM010000384.1 GCA_017560165.1 Parabacteroides sp. | reverse complement strand
TTTCAGCATTTGATTTTCCACGTGGGCTGAAATCAGAACCTCCTTTACCACCACCCATAGGTAAGGTAGTTAATGAGTTTTTAAATGTTTGTTCAAATGCCAAGAACTTTAAGATAGATTGGTTTACAGATGAGTGGAAACGGATACCACCTTTGTACGGACCAATTGCATTATTATGTTGGATACGGTAACCCATATTTGTTTGAATTGCACCTTTATCATCCATCCATGTAACACGGAATGAAAAGATACGATCTGGAATACAAAGACGCTCGATTAAGTTGCTTTTCTCAAATTCAGGGTGTTCGTTGTAAGCTTCTTCAATTGTTCCTAAAACTTCTGAAACCGCTTGATGATATTCCGGTTCGTTAGGAAATCTTCTTTTTAAGTTGTCTAAAACTTCATTTGCCTTCATAAGACTAATTTATTTGAATGTTATACTAAAATACCTACTTACTGTGAATAAATCACTTTCTTTTTTGCCGCCGCAAAGGTAAATTAAAAAAATATATATCCAAGTAAATGAAAGAAAAAATCCGTTTAAAATATTATTTCCATATTTTAAACGGATAAAAGTAACAAAATGTTAGTTGTTCCTCCTTTTTATGTTTTTATAGATAGGAACAAATACGATTATTGCTGAAGCTATTAATGCAAATAGTATGTCAAAGGTTATTTTTTCACAACTCGTAAGCAGTATATAGCATAAAAATCCCCAAAGAAGTGTAATGCATATAGCTTGACTGTTTGATATCTTTCTACGTGCCATTTCTATATGATATTGTTTGCAATTGTTGTTGCTTGTTTAATACGATCAGCCATACCAATACCTCCTTTGATATTACCGGCTATGATAAGTCCCGGATATGCTTTTTCTATTTCTGTAATCGTATCAAAGCGTACTCCGCTGTTTTGTTCATATTGCGGGATTGCATGTGTATGACGGAATATACGAATCATATCAGGTGTTACATCTTTAGGGAACTTCAGCATGGTATGAATTTCTTCGAGGATAAGTGCTTTCAATTTTTCTTCCGGCCATGTGGTAAACTCCGTATGTTTTACACCTCCTATAAAGAAAGAAAAAAGAGCCCCACCTTTTGGCGTACGTCCTGAAAAACAAGCAGAAGGGAATAGTATCCCAAGTACATTCTTTTTCTCACGTGAGGGAACTAATCCTCCGAAAGCCTCAAATTGTAATCCTTTTGTATCATGGAAACCTACGCTAGCTTGAATAATCGGTGCATAATAAAGATTATTCAACTGATCCATTTTTTCTTTATGAATAAAAGGGAATAGTTGAGGAAGAGTATATGCTCCGGTTGTTGTGATTACTTTCTGAGCAATAAGAGTCTGTTCTCCAGATGGGGTTGAAAATGAAACTGACCATTTGCCGTTTAGAGGTTGAACGGTTACATTTGATGCAGAAAGAGTGATGTGTGTATCTCCAATAGCTTTAGCCATTGCATGTGTTAATTGAGATAACCCTCCCTGAGCTGAAAAAACTTTTTTGGTTGCCAGACGATCTCTCTCTGTTTTAGGAAGTTTGGCTTTCGCTATTGAACCACGGATGAAACTACCATATTCTTGCTCTAAATTATAAAGTTTAGGTAAAGCATATCGAGTCACTAATCGCATAGGATCTCCTGCATACACTCCTGAGAGAAATGGGTCAACTGCATAATTTAAGAAGGATTTACCTAAACGTCTGACAGTAAGTGCTCCGACTGATTCATTGGGATTATTCCCTTTAGAACGGAAAGGTTCTCCTAAAATACGAAATTTATCATAGAGTGAAAAAAGAGGGGTAATGATTGCACTATATAATCCGGAAGGAAGTGCATGAAAACGATCTCCTTTCCAAATAAGGCGTCGCTTGGATTCTTCACGAGCTGTTTCTAAAGTACAATCGGGTGATAGTGCTTCAAAAAGTTCTGCCACTTCGGGATAAGATACTACACCGGTATTAGGACCACTTTCATAAGTGAACCCGTTTTCTTGAAATGTTTGTATTTGGCCGCCGATACGATTTTGTTGTTCAATAATTTGTATATTTTTCCCAGCACGAGTTAACCAAAATCCTGTAGTTAATCCGGTTAGGCCTGCTCCAATGATTATAATCTCTTTTTCCATCTTATACCGGTTTAGAAAACGATTTGTTGGTGTTTATCATCAATTTATCAAGTGAAGCAGCTATGTTTCGTACGAAAAGTCTGCCTTCTGTTGTCATTTCAATATGGTTGGTGTCATAGGTGATGAGACCATCCGCTGCAAAAATGTCTAATTGCTTTTCGTCGTAAGCAGTCGCTCGTTTAACCTCTTCAACCGATAGTGATAATTGTTGGGATAATTCCAGCCAATCAATTCGATAATTACACATCAACATTTCAATAACTTCACGTGTAACTTGTTCGTCTTTGTTTAAAGAATATCCTTTTGCAACCGGTAAAACTCCGGCTTCAACTTGTTCAATATATGTAAGAATGTCTTTGGTGTTTTGTGCGTAAGCTGTCCCTAATTGACTGATTCCTGTCACGCCAAAGGCATACACTTGGCCGGTTGTTCGTCGGGTACAATATCCTTGGAAATTTCTATGTAATTGCCCGCTTTGTAATGCTGTAAAAAGTTCATCATCTTTACGAACAAAATGATCTAAGCCTATTGGTTGATAGTCGGCTTCGCAAAGAATTTTGCGTGCAGTCTCAAACATCTTGCTTTTTTCATTACTTGACGGTAAACCTGCTTTTTCAAGCACTTTTTGTCGAGGAAAAGCCCAAGGTACATGAGCGTATGAGAAAGTGACTAAACGATCCGGTTGCAAAGCAACTGCCTTTTGGATTGTTTCTGCAAAACTCTGTTCGGTTTGATGGGGTAGTCCATACAAAAAGTCCATATTGATTTGCATACCATGTGAGCGAAGGATTGTTACAACCTCTTCTATTGGTAATAAGGGAGCTTGACGATGGACTGCCTCTAATACTTTTAGATTGAAATCTTGAATACCGAGACTTAAACGGTTGAATCTTGCTTTAATCAGTTGTTCCCAATCGTTTTCTTTCAACCAACCGGGATGACATTCAATGGCTATTTCTGGATTGTCGATTGTTTCAAACTGATGTAGTACATGTTGGTTTAACTCCTCTAAATCCGAAGCCGGTAAAAAGGTTGGAGTTCCTCCTCCATAATGGATTTGTGAAATTTTTCGTTCCCTGGAAATTAGAGGAACAACCATATCCATCTCTTTATGTAATGCTTTTATATAGCGTTGAAGTATCTCTTGCGTTGGTGCTGCATACGAGTTACATCCGCAATAATGGCACAGACGCAGACAGAAGGGGATATGAAAATAGAAAGAAATGGATTGTGGAGTTTGTCTGTTTGATTCACAAATCGCCTCTTTATATTGTTCACTACTAAATCCTTCATGGAAATAGTTTGCCGGAGGATAACTCGTATAACGAGGTACCGGTGTATTATATTTATCTAAAAGTTCTTGTCTCATAGTGTATTTTTTTCTTGTTTAAAAACGACCCATATATAAATGAGAGAAGTTAAAGCGATGCAGGTCTCAAATAAAAAGAGTCCATGGTAACCAATAAGGTCTGCAATTTTCCCACTTAAAATAGCCATTAACATCCCACTGAGATGGGTGATAACCGTTTGAATCGTGAAATCGGTCCCTTCACGTCCGGGGCGAACACAATCCATAGCTGTCGTATAGACGACAATTGTTGCCATTCCATAACTCCCCCATAGAAGGAAAATACCTCCATATAGAAGAGGAGTGGTAGGTATGGTATAGGATATCCCAAAGAAGTAGAGAGTGGCAAAAAATACAAATATGGCAAATAGAATACGCGCCTTATGACGTCCGATTTGACGAATAATCATACCACCAATAAAAGATGATAAGAAACCAATAAAGGTCCCAACGACTCCACTCATCATCCCAATCTCTTTAATATCATAACCTAAGTCTACTAACCAAGGTCTTAACATGGCTAATGTTCCAATAATACCGGAGTAGTAAAGAAAGAGAAATCCAATTTGTTTCCATATACTCTTACGAGCAAAGAAATAAAATATATCTGTTTTTTTTGCTCGTTCCTCTTGCTTTTTGGGTTGTATCTGAATGTTCTTATTAAAGAATAGGGGTAAAAGAGCAATCAGTACAAATACTGCTAAACAGGGTAGTAAATGGTTCCAACCTATTTGTTTGAAGAGTAGAAGTAAGACTCCACTACCAATCATTGAGCCACCAAAGCTTCCCATGGACTGCATACTGTTAACTAAGCTTTTGTCTTTTCGGTTAAAGGCAAGTACAGCCAATGCATCTGTTGCAATATCCTGAGTGGCTGAAGCTACGAAGGATAGAATAATTAAGACTACGATCGTATGGAAATCTGTTTTGAAATCCAAAAATGAGACTGCTAATATTAATACGGCATAAATTAATTCAGAAGATAAAATCCATCGTTTATAATCATTTGTTGATATGGAATGACGGTCAACAATTGGAGACCAAAAGAATTTTAGAATCCAAGGTAATTTAATGAGTTGTAATAATCCGATAGCAGAAAGTGAAAAATTTTCTTGTCTCATCATAACAGGTATGACGGTAGAGAAGAAACTCATAGGAATACTTTGTGCTATGTATAAGCAGAAAAATGTAGCTAAATTAAATGTCTTTTCTTTTTGTATCATTTTTTAGAAATTCAATTGTATATTTCCTCCAATAGTGAAAGGGCGACCTTTTTGTGCCAAACCTTTTCCTCCACTTTCAAAATAAAAGCTGTTATAGTCTGTATTTGTTATGTTTTTAGCCCAAACAGCAAAAGTAATAAAATCTTTTGTTGCTGATACTTTTGTGTTTAATAGACCATAGTAGGGTTGGGATATTTGATTGTCTTCTTTCCAATAGATACGTCCTGTACCGGTGTAGTTTACACTAAGGATAAGTCGGTCTATAGATGGAAAAGGTTTGGGTATTGTGTAATCAGCTCCTATGGCAAAGGTATGTTTTGGAACCATAGGTAAATAATTACCATCGTAATTAATACCTTTTCTTTCATCTTTATAATCTTTGAATGTGGCATGAGTAAAACCATAATTAAGTTGTATCATCAATCCATTAATGGGATTCCCTTGTAAACTTAATTCTAAACCTTTACTAACGCTGTGTCCTGCATTCCGAAGAAGTTGACCATTTTGAGTGGCAAGCATTTGATAGATTTGTTGATTTTTCCAATCAATCCAAAATAAACTAATTTCTGCGTTTAAACGTTTGTCGAGGAATGGATGTTTAGCCCCAATTTCATAGTTCCAACTGGTCTCAGGCTTAAAAGTACGATCTTCTTTTAATTCAAAAGAGGTGTTAAACCCTCCGGTTTTATATCCTTTAGTTATAGTTGTGTAAATTGTACCACTTGATGGAAATAGATATTGTAATGCAAATTTGGGAGTAACTTGACTAAATTTTAGATTGTTTTTAAAACTCTCTTTTAGTTCACATTGTTGGATATCTTCTTTGTAATAATTATAATCATTAGAAGCATGTTCATAATCATATCGTATCCCTAAAGTAGCAGATAGCCCTTGTATGAATAAGTCATCAATGGTAGATTGATGATAGAAAGCAATACCGTAAGTTGGTATATCATAGAGTTTACGAGTACTATATTCTTTGGAAAGGTAATCTAAAATAACGGTGTTGTTTATTCCTTGCCAAAATCCGAAAGAACCAAACATCCATTTGTATTTATTCTTTGTGGTGGATTTTAGTGTAATCTCTTCTGAAAACATTTTTTGCTTCATGTCTTGACGAGCAAAATAGATATTTTGAGGTGTGAAGTCTTGGTCTACACCTTGATGGTCCGAGATATATTGAAATGCGGTACGACTGTTTATGGAGTATCCGTTCCCAGAATAATTAACTGAAACTCCAGTTGTGGAGAGTGTCCGTTTATAAGAACTATATTCATTATAGTTTACATCTCCTGGTTCATGGTTAATTGTATCACAGATGGCATAGGGATATCCTCCTTGGTTTGAATAATCAAATGAACTTGTTAATCCAAACGAAAGATTTTTTTTAGGTGCCCATTCTAATCGAATACGAGCTGCTCCAGCATCCATCTTATCCGCTTTCTTATCTGTGTACAGATTCGTAAAATAACCATCGCTGTGATTATAATTACCGGAGATTGCTACACCGATTGTTTCTCCAATTTTTTGATAGTGGGAGAGTGAATAGTCTCTATATCCATAATTACCGTTGGATAGCCATATATTTGTTCCTTCAAATTTAAGTGGAGATTTGGTATATACGTTGATAATTCCTCCCATGGTATTTCTCCCATAGAGTGTCCCTTGAGGACCTCTTAAAACCTCTATTTTGTCGATTTCACTAAAATCAAAATCAAAGGCTGATTTTTCAAAATAGGGAATTCCGTCTACATATAACCCAATAGAAGGAGAATTGATTTTAGAACCGATACCTCGAATATAAACCGGAGAAGTTAGTTTGGACCCATAATCCGGCATAAATAAATTAGGAATGAAAGAACTAAATTCTTTTATATTTGTAATATTTCGATTTTGAATAGCTGATCCAGTGATGCTTGAGACGGATAGCGGTTCTAAACGCAGGTCTCGTTGTTGCTTGAATGATTGTATGATAATTTCATCTAAGTCTATATTTTTTTGTATTTTAGATGTGTCTTGTTCATTTGCTTTTATTTGTTTTGGGCTAGTGAAGCATACACATACACTGATAAAAAACAAATAAAGATAACGTAGATTCATGTCCCAATTATTTAGTGTGATTTGGTTACAAAGAAACATTAAAGATAAGAATTTAGCAATCACTATTTATAGTGATTTTTAAGTTAAAGTTCGATATCTTCTCCGGATATAATTCCATTCATTATAGCGTAGAAGGTAAGGCCGGAAACCGTCTTTATACCCAATTTGGTGGTAATATTTTTACGGTGTGTTTGTACAGTGTTTAAACTGATATATAATTTGTCTGCTATCTCTTTATTTGTACTACCTTTTACTATGAGTTGAAGAACTTCGATTTCACGAAGTGTTAATTCTTTATTGTTACTATCTGTTGATGTATATCCATTTTCTTTTACAAAAAATTGTTTTAATTGTTCTATAATAGTTTCCTGTGGAGAGTTAATTGAAATGTGGTTTGACGGGAATGAATTGTTCTTTTCTCCTTCTAAACTATTTAATAAAACAATTGTTTTATTTCTTCTAGGTAAGAAAAAATCAGCATTTAAAACAAATAGAGTTGCATTTGTGATATAGTAATCGAATGTGTCACAATTAGATGATATTGATGCTTCAAAAGTAGGATAATGAGATATCTCTACTGGCGGAAAATAATTCACCAATAGATTTTGTAATCCTACATATTGTAGAGTGTCAGGTAAAATAATTGCTATGTATTTAATTTGAAGCATTGAATAAAAGAGATTAAGAACAAAGTTCTTCCATTGCTCTGACTATAGGTGTTAAAATCCGATAACGAATTCGATTATGTTGCTTGATGTCTTTTTCTAAACTGTTGAGAGCAAAAATTACAGCATAACATAAATTCTCATTATAGTCGCCGGAAAGATGTTTAATCATAATACTTTTTAAATCTGCCAACAACGCTTCAATTGTGTCTTCGGATTCAATATGGATATTTATCTGTTTTTTGTCTAAAATCTTTATCTGTTGAATGGATTTTAGTTTTTCACTTAAAGATAAACAGTAAGGGAACCATTCTTCCTGGTCTTTTTGGATTCTATCATTCAATTCCTCTTTGAAGGATAAAAAGAATTTTCCAATTAGGGATAAAGAATTGTTACCCGGGAGACTTTGTTTAATGAATAACTGTAAATGACGTTCAATATTGGGTAGTTGGTCTCGTAGATAAAATTGATTAGTCTTGGTTAGGTAATCAATGATTTGAGATGTATGAAATGTTTGTAATTTTTTTTCAGGAAAATATTCCTCATTTAGGAATGTATTTATAACTGTTAAAAAGAAATCACAATCTAATTGATATTTATCACAAATCTCTTGAACCGATTTATCTCCTAATCCTAAATGAATTCCAAATCTGTTAATAACAGGAATGAGTGAGGTGTGTTCTTCCACAACCTCACTCATTTGCATATTTGCGTATACTAATGGCATATGGTTAAGCTTCTTCCCTTTGTTTACGTATAAGTTCAACTGCGGCAGGAACTAAAATAATTTTATCGCCTTTACAACCACATTCAAAACTTATGTAATTATTATACCCGATCATTTTTAGACCTTTGAAGCCGTTTACATAGTTATCAGCTTCTCCATCCTCTCCTGGAGTACAACGACGTTTACGACTAGCAATGTGAACATGCTGTAGATATTCACCTGCTGAAAGAAATGCTCCCATATCAGAAGTTTCTTCCCAAGTCATGTGCCAAAAGTCTCCCATACAACGAACTCCCGGATTATTAATATCACGACAAAGAGATGCTGCATCTGCTACTTGACGAAGATAGAATGCCTCTTTTCTGTTCAAAGGTTCGAAAATAACAGTTGTGCCATGTTCTTTTGC
>JAFYOM010000383.1 GCA_017560165.1 Parabacteroides sp. | reverse complement strand
GCAACTAAAAACAATTAAACATACAGATTTATGAGATTAATAGGAAATATCATTTGGCTTATTTTCGGAGGTCTGGCTACAGCTGTTGAATATATTTTAGCCAGTCTACCCTTCTTGATTTCAATTATCGGGATTCCGTTTGGATTGCAAACCATGAAATTGGGAATGCTAGCTCTTTGGCCTTTTGGTAGTCAAGTTGTAGAGAATGAAGGTTCGAGTGGATGTCTTAGTTTGATTATGAATATTATCTGGATTTGTATTGGAGGTATTTGGATCTGTCTGACACACCTGTTTTTCGGACTTTTATTGTGTATCACGATTATTGGTATACCGTTCGGCAAACAACATTTTAAGATGGCGAGGTTATCTCTTACCCCTTTTGGTAAAAGTTTTAATCGATAGAGACCTGTTCTACCTCTACAGGATGGCTCAAAAAGACGGAGGCTGCTTCTGAGAATTTCTCGGCAGACTCTGTCGTTAAAAAACGACATTTTCCCTGTTTGGTCAATCGTTCATCCATTTCCGGATGTCGCTTTAAATAATCCATCAAACTGGTAGCCACGTATTCACCTTGCGCAAATACGGTTATATCTTTAGACAAAAAAGAACGTATCTTATCGATTAATAAAGGATAATGGGTACAGCCCAACACCAATGTATCAATTTCCGGATCCACCGACAGGATATGTTCCAAATGTTTCTGCACAAAATAATCTGCACCCGGAGTATTGAATTCATTGTTCTCAACTAAAGGTACCCACATCGGGCAGGCTTCTCCTGTCACCGTTATATGTGGAAACATTTTCTCTATCTCTATTGCATACGAACCGGATGAGATGGTTCCATTCGTTCCTAAAATACCAATATGTTTAGTCTGACTGATCTGATCCATCTTTTCTACAGTCGGACGTATCACTCCTAAAACCCGACGCTGAGCATCCCACTGCGGTAAATCATTTTGCTGAATCGTACGCAAAGCCTTTGCGGAAGCAGTATTACAAGCCAGGATCACCAATTGGCAACCTTCATGAAATAACGTCTCTACAGCCTGTTTCGTGAAACGATAAACCACTTCAAAAGAACGAGGACCGTAAGGAGTACGTGCATTATCTCCCAAATAGATGTAATCATACATAGGCATAGCTTCCCGGATCTTATCAAAGATGGTTAAACCACCGTAACCGGAATCAAATATACCAATCGGACCTGGAGCAGATGAAAACATAAGAGATAAAAGATTAAATGGGAGAATAAAAGGATAGATTTATATAGAAAAAACAAAGGATGCCTCTCAAGAAAAGGCATCCCCTCTATTTCTTTTAGAATAATCTTATTTAAGACCTAATTTTGTCTTTACAAAGTCAGTAGCATCGATAGCACCACTACCAGTATAAATAACAATCTGCGGTTCAATTACGTAAGTATAACCTTTTTCGTCACCAACAGCCTTGATTGCATTTCTTACTTTATCTTGAATAGGGATAAACAACTCTTGCTGTTTTTTCTGGAAATCTTGCTGAGTAATCTGAACAAAGTTCTGCAAACGTTGTTCCATATCCTGCAATTCCTGCATTCTTCTTACCTTAATATTTTCTGTCAATGAGTCTTGTTGAGCAACGAAAGCTGAATATTTTTTCTGATATTCTTCTTCCATAATTTTCATCTCATCTTGATATTTCTTTTGCATATCTGCAATTTGTTTTTGCATTTCAGCAAATTCCGGCATAGCTTCAATTACAGTTTGTGTATTTACAACTGCAATCTTAGTTTCTTGAGCAAACACGCCCAATGGGAGCATCATCAACAAAAAAATAATTAGTTTCTTCATTTCTTATAAAATATTACTTGTTATTAATCTTTTAAAATTCAATTTACTTAAAGCGCACAAATGTAAGCATTTATTTTGAATATCCTAACTTAATTAGGACTTCATTACTAATATCAATCTTCGGAGATGCAAAAATGATATTCATCGAAGAAGCTCTATCCATGACCATTTGATATCCTTTATCTTCTGAAATTTCCTTTACGGCATTATAAATTTCATCTTGGATCGGTTTCATCAAACTTTCACGTTTCTTATATAGTTCTCCTTCTGGACCAAAATACTTACGTTTCAAATCTTGAGCTTCCTGTTCTTTCAAAACAATTTCTTCTTCTCTTTTGGTTTTCATCTCTTCAGAAAGAAAAACAATGTCACTCTTATAGGTTTTATACATATTTTGTGCCTCTTGCTGAAGTGCATCCACCTCATTTTGCCACTTCTTAGATACTTGACTTAATTGTTCATTAGTCATTTCATAAGCCGGGATATTCTTCAATATGTATTCCATATCAATTAAAGCAAACTTCTGTGCTTGTCCGGCAAATGCACAAAGCATAAACAAGCAACTTAATGCAATCATTCTTTTCATACCATCTTTTTTTTATTCTACATTTGATTCACAAAGATACAAGAATTGATTTGTGAAACGATGATTTTGATATTTTATAATCGACAATTAACAAATTAATAGAATCATCCGACTATTTCAAAGCATCCTTAACAAAAAAGGCAACCGAAATCCTTTCGATTGCCTTTTTCCATATAATGTATTCAATTTAGAATTCTTGTCCGATTACAAAGTGGAAGTTGCTACCACCCTTCACTGAACTATTATCCGGACGGTCGAAACCATAAGCCCAGTCAATACCCATCAAACCGACCATCGGAAGGAAGATACGTACACCCGCTCCAGCCGAACGTTTCAAATGGAATGGATTAAAGTTTTTCATAT
>JAFYOM010000382.1 GCA_017560165.1 Parabacteroides sp. | reverse complement strand
GGGCAGAACTTTGATGCAACAGTCGTGAAAGGGCAACAAAAGGAAATTCGTGTAGAGGGAGGACGTGTCTTGAATAAGACTATCATACAGATACCGGATGAAATGTTGAAATTGTGGGAGCCGGCTACACCATGGTTGTATCAGATGCAAGTTCGCTTGTCTGATAAGCAAGGAAATATACTGGATGGACGTAAACAACAGTTTGGTATGCGTCAGTTTGTGATTAGTGAAAACAGTGTGCCAAAAGGACGTTTTTATTTGAATGGGAAAGAGGTTCGTTTGCGTGGTACTAACACAATGGGATTTTTGCAGAAGAGTGTGATGGCACATGATTGGGATCGTTTGACAGACGATTTGTTGTTAGCAAAATTGACAAACATCAATTTTATTCGAACCACACAACGTATTGTGCCTAAAGAGGTCTATGAATATGCAGATCGTGTAGGGATGATGATGCAGGCTGACCTTCCTTTATTTGCATATATCAACCAAAAGCAATATACTGAAATATTGAAACAAGCGAGTGGTATTGAACGTGTATTGCGTAACCATCCTTCAGTTATTCTGATGAGTTATTTGAATGAGTCAATGGCTGAAAAACAGGCGCATGCTATCAGTCGTTATGCATACGAACGTTTGTTTGACGCATTGGATGTAGTTGTTCATAATGAAAATCCGGAACGAGCTGTGAAGTATGTTGATGGTGATTATCAAGCTCCTAATAATGGATATCCGGATAACCATTGTTATAATATCTGGTATGACAAACATGGTATTGCTTTGCCTGATTTAGGTCGTGGCGCATGGATGAAGGTGAGCGAAGGATGGATGTATGGTTGTGGCGAATTTGGAGCAGAAGGGTTGGACTTCCCAGATTTGATGAAACGTCGCTATCCGGCAGAATGGTTGAAGAAGGAGAGTGACGGTACATGGAATCCGCAATATATGTTTGGTATTTATACCGGTGCGCAGACTTGGAAGATGCATTGGAACTGGTTTGAAACCCAATATACCATGGAGGATTGGGTACGTGAAAGTCATCAACATCAGGCATGGGGTATCAGCCATGTTTCACGAGCATTCAGACGTATGCCTCGAATGAACTCTTTTGCTATCCATCTCTTCATTGATGCTTGGCCTAATTGTTGGATGAAAGCTATAATGGATTGTGAACGCACACCTAAATCGGCATGGTTTGTCTATCGTGATGCGTTGACCCCGTTATCTGTACAAGTAGAGGCTGAACGTACAGCCTTCTTTAGTGGAGAAAACTATCCGTTTAAGGTTTGGATTTGTAATGATACACAAGAAAATCCGGAAGCTGTATTGAAATACACATTGGAGTTGAACGGAAAAATCATCAATACAGGTACCGCTCCAGCTATCGTTCCTAACGTTCAAGAAGCAGTAGGTTTCCAAGGCTTTTTACCTGTGACTATGCCTCAGGTTAAACAGAAATCATCTCTTGTTGTTCGTGTCGGTTTATTTGACAAAGCTACAGGTAAGGCTATTCATGAAGAACAAACAAACGGTTATGTCTATCCGGTTGTAAAGATGGCTAAGCAACCTCGTGTCTATCTGATCGGAGAAAGCAAAGATGCAACATCAATCATGCAACAAATGGGTCTGAAAGAGGTTGTTCGTTCCGGAGAATTATTGCCTACAGACTTGATTATTGTAGCTGATAGTTCTTATGATGCAGCCGTACAAGCGAAGGTTGAAGCAGCAGTAAAGGCTGGTGCGCGTGCTTTGGTATTGAAAGATGCGGTAACTTCTCAACGTCCGGTGTTTAATTT
>JAFYOM010000381.1 GCA_017560165.1 Parabacteroides sp. | reverse complement strand
TCATGTCCGGGATTTGCTTCAACAGCTACAATATCCCCTTTTTGAACTGGTATCTTATTGTTGTTAAGATAATAACCTTTACGGGTATTTTTGAACTGAACCTCTACATAATCAGTGGCATTGGCTGCATCGGGTACATCACAGAGCCAGTCGTATGTGTTCAGTTTTGTATTTTGTCTTTTGCTACATCCTTTTTCACTCATGCAGCAACTACCTGTATTTAACTTAAAATCCATTTGTATGGTAATCTAATAATCAATAATGTATTATCTGCAAATGTAATTAAAATATTTGGTTCGCTGCAATAGATATAGGTATTCGAGATAAAATTGTAATGGACGGATACAAAAAAAGGTTACATCAAAGATGCAACCTTTTTTATATATGAAGGGGACTTTTACTTGATGATGTTGTATTTCTTAAATACTTTTTGAATCGCTTCTAAAGCATAATCCAATTGAGCTTTGGTATGTGTTGCCATCAAAGAGAAACGAATTAAAGTATCTTCTGATGCTACAGCCGGAGAAACTACTGGGTTGACAAAAACTCCTGCTTCAAACAATTCTTTTACAATTAAGAATGTTAAGTTGTTGTCGCGGATATACAAAGGTATAATAGGAGTAGAGGTGTTTCCTATTTCACAACCCATATTACGGAAACCTTCTAACGCATAGTTGGTTAAATACCATAGATTATCTAAACGTTCTGGTTCGTTCAGCATGATTTCTAATGCAGCTTTAGCAGCGGCAGTTGCTGCAGGTGTGTTACTTGCACTGAAAATATATGAACGAGAGTGGTGACGTAAATAATTGATAATAGAAGAATCTGCAGCGATGAATCCTCCGATAGAGGCAAAAGACTTACTGAATGTACCCATGATCAAATCTACATCTTTGGTTACACCGAAGTGGTCACAAGTACCACGACCGCATTTCCCAAATACACCAATACCATGAGCTTCATCTACCATAACATTGGCGTTGTATTTTTTTGCCAATTCTATGATTTCCGGTAATTTGGCAACGTCACCTTCCATACTGAACACACCGTCTGTCACGATTAGTTTCACTTTGTCCGGTGCACATTTTTGGAGCTGTTTTTCCAACGACTCCATATCGTTATGTTTGTATTTTAATTTGGTAGAGAAAGATAAACGATGACCTTCAATAATAGAAGCATGATCTAACTCATCCCAAAGGATATAGTCTTCACGTCCAGTTAAACAAGAAACAACTCCTAAATTTACTTGGAATCCTGTTGAGTAAACGATTGCTTCTTCTTTTCCTACAAACTCTGCCAAACGATTTTCTAACTCGATATGTAAATCTAATGTACCATTTAAAAAACGTGAACCAGCACAACCGGTTCCGTATTTTTTTGTTGCTTCAATGGCTGCTTCTTTTACTTTTGGGTGGTTGGTCAATCCTAAATAGGCGTTAGATCCGAACATTAAGACTTTCTTTCCACTAATTGTTACTTCTGTATCTTGATCACTTTCGATCATTCTGAAGTAAGGATAAATGCCGGCAGCCATGGCTACCTGAGGTGCATCGTACTTAGATAATTTCTCTTGTAAAAGTTTCATATTGTAAATAATGAGAGCAAGGTACTCTCTATTTGTTATTCTTAAAAGAGTCTAAAAATGCTTACCTAACTGTAAACTCGGCTGCAAAAATAGTAAAAAATAACTTATTAATAGACTAAAAGCTTTAAAAGTTTTACAAAAGCATTACATTTGCCGTCTCATAAAAACTGAAAACAGCGAGGATGAAGGAAAAAACAGCAAAGATACGAGCAATAATAAATCCTATATCAGGAGTCGGCTCTAAAAGGAAAATTCCTAAATTAATAGAGGATGCGTTTGCTAAAACGGATTACTCTGTTGAGATTGTTTTTACCGAATATTCAGGTCATGCTAGCGAATTGACACGTGAAGCTCTTGATAAAGGAATTCGTTGTATAATTGCTGTAGGAGGAGATGGTACTGTTAATGAGATTGCTCGTACGATGGTTCATTCGGATGCTATTTTGGGAATAGTACCGAAGGGTTCAGGTAATGGCTTAGCACGAGAGTTACATATCCCGATGGACGTACGTCGTGCGATTGACCTTATAGTGAAAGGACATATCTCTACAATCGATTGTTGCAAGGCTAATGATCGGATATTTTTCTGTACTTGTGGAGTAGGATTTGATGCAGCTGTAAGTCAGAAATTTGCAAATGAAAAGAGACGTGGTTCGCTTACCTATATCAAAAATACGATTGAGGAGTATTTGAGTTATCAGCCGGAATTATATGAACTATTGATTGATGATCGGACAGTGAAAGAACAGGCATTTTTGGTGGCTTGTGGAAATGCTTCTCAGTATGGAAACAATGCTTTTATTGCTCCTCATGCCAATATTCAAGATGGTGAGATGGATATAACAATTCTTTCCCCATTCGATCCATTGGATATTCCTCCTTTAGCTATCCAATTATTTACTAAGCAGATTGATAAACATAGTAAAATTAAGACCTTTAAAGGGAAAAAGATGACAATTATCCGTCAACATTCAGGTGTAATGCATTTAGATGGTGAACCAGTCATGGCAGACGGTCAGATTGAAATCTCAATTATACCGAAATCATTGCATGTAATAACCCCAGAAACGATTTCGTTTACAGAAGAGGTGCAACATCTGTTTGGAGAGGTCAGTCGTTTTTTTGATAAGAAACTACCTTACATTTTCAGATAGAATGCTTTTGTCAGATGGATATACTCCTCTGTATATTGGTGACGAGAAATCTCGATGGTTAATTCGGTTGAGATGACAGGGCTGCTTGGTTGTTCGCTTTTTAATTCCACTAACAAACGTTTCGGTTGTGCTCCTATCGTTGGAATCACATTTACTTCTTTGTAAAGGAAAAGTTTTTCTTTTTCTATACAAGTATTTAGATAATCCTTTTGGTTATACGGTAGGATAAGAGAGATTGATCCTTGAGGTGCAAGGAGTTGATGACTATTTCGCAATAAAGTTTCCAGTGAGAGTGTATCGGTATGTCTTGCTGTATTGCGTTGTAGATTAGGACATTTAAGTGAATTTACAAAGTAAGGAGGATTGGATACTATCAAATCATATTGGGTGGAACAGATTGAACTGTAGTCGTGGAGTGCGTGATGAAAAACTTCGATCTGTTGAGGGAAAGGAGAAGATGCAATGTTCTCTTGTGCCTGTTGGCAAGCAGCAGCATCAATATCGATTGCATGAATATGCGCTTCGCTTCGTTGTGCCAACATCAAAGCTATTAATCCTGTTCCAGTACCTACATCTAAGATTCGTTGACGGTTATGAACATCAGCCCATGCACCTAAAAGTACACCATCAGTCCCAACTTTCATGGCGCATCGATCATGGTGGATTGTGAATTGTTTGAATTGAAACATAGGTACAAAAATATGTTATTTGTTTGAAAAAGCGTAACTTTGGCACGTTTATTGCAAAGATAAAGATAAGTATTGTGTAGAACGATTGTGAAGGTGTATTTTTTATATGAAAAAAACAAGAGTAAAAATGTTTGCTGAGAGTTCGTATAATGATCTGGAAGATAGCATAGGTATTGTGATGCCTATTCTGACAGATTGTGATGTGGATGAAGATTTTACTGAAGGAATAGAAAAGGTGGGAGAAGAGTTACCGATTCTTCCGCTTCGAAATATGGTATTGTTTCCTGGTGTTGCGATGCCTGTTATGGTTGGACGTCCTAAATCCATGCGTCTAGTAAAAGATGCAGTTACGAACAAACAGTTGATAGGTGTTGTCTGCCAGAAAGATATGGAAACTGAAGAACCGGATTTTAAAGATCTTTATACGACAGGTGTAGTTGCTGAAATTGTACGTATATTAGAGATGCCGGATGGTACAACAACCGCTATCTTACAAGGGAAAAAACGTTTCCGTTTAGAAGAACTAACAGAGAGTGAACCTTTCTTGAAAGGACGCATTACGATGTTAGAAGATAAAACTCCGGATAAAAAAGATCGTGAGTTTGAAGCGTTGATATCAACTATTAAGGATTTGACCATTAAGATGTTGAGCGCTATTTCTGAACCTCCGAAGGAACTGATTTTCTCAATTAAAAACAATCGTAATTTGATCTATTTAGTAAATTTCTCCTGTTGTAACATTCCAAGTGGATCTGCAGTAGAGAAACAGGATTTACTTCTAATTGATCATTTGAAAGATCGTGCATATCGATTGTTGTATATTTTGAATAGAGAGTATCAATTGGTAGAATTGAAAAAATCTATTCAGATGAAAACTCATGAGGATATAAACCAACAGCAGAAAGAATATTTCTTGCAACAACAGATCAAAACCATCCAAGAAGAATTAGGCGGTAATATCAATGAGTTAGAAATTAGAGAATTACGAGATAAGGCAGCGAAGAAAAAATGGTCATTAGCTGTTGCTGAGGCTTTTGAGAAAGAGATTCGTAAATTGGAACGTCTGCATCCGCAGTCACCGGATTTTTCTATTCAGAGTCAATATGTGCAAACGATTATCAATTTACCTTGGAACGAGTATAGTAAAGATAACTTTAATTTAGGACATGCACAAAAGATCTTAGACCGTGACCATTATGGATTGGAGAAGGTCAAAGAGCGTATCATTGAGCATTTGGCTGTGTTGAAATTGAAAGGTGATATGAAGTCTCCGATAATCTGTTTGTATGGTCCTCCGGGAGTAGGAAAAACCTCTTTAGGGCGTTCGATTGCAGAGGCTTTGAATCGAAAGTATGTACGTATCTCATTGGGTGGTTTGCATGATGAGGCTGAGATTCGTGGTCATCGTCGTACCTATATTGGAGCGATGTCTGGACGTATAATTCAAAACTTACAGAAAGCAGGAACTTCTAATCCTGTATTTATTGTAGAT
This sequence comes from Parabacteroides sp., assembly GCA_017560165.1. Classification (GTDB taxonomy): domain Bacteria; phylum Bacteroidota; class Bacteroidia; order Bacteroidales; family Tannerellaceae; genus Parabacteroides. The sequence goes on along the minus strand of JAFYOM010000381.1, from coordinate 3,550 downwards.
GAAATAGATAAGGTGACAAACGATTTCAAGGGTGATCCTGCATCTGCCTTGTTAGAAGTGTTGGATCCTGAGCAAAACAATGCGTTTCATGATAACTATTTAGATATTGATTATGATTTAAGTAAGGTCATGTTTATCGCAACAGCCAATAATTTGAATACCATTTCTCAACCGTTGTTGGATCGTATGGAACTGATTGATGTAAGTGGGTACATCATGGAAGAAAAGGTTGAGATTGCAGCTCGCCATCTAGTCCCGAAGCAGATGGAAGCACATGGGCTTCCTAAAGGGATGGTGAAATTCCCTAAAAAAACTTTGCAGGCAATTATCGAATCTTACACTCGTGAAAGTGGTGTGCGTGAATTAGATAAGAAAATTGCGAAGGTAATGCGTAAGTTGGCACGTAAGTTAGCTGGAGGAGAAGAACTTCCTACTCATGTACGTTTGGAAGATCTCTATGACTATTTAGGAGCCGTAGAATATACACGTGATAAATATCAAGGTAATGAATATGCCGGTGTGGTAACTGGTTTAGCTTGGACTGCTGTGGGAGGTGAGATTTTATTTGTGGAATCAAGTCTTAGCAAAGGAAAAGGTTCTAAACTCACTTTAACCGGTAATTTAGGGGATGTAATGAAGGAATCTGCCATGTTGGCACTTGAGTATATTCATGCGCATGCCAAATTGTTTGATATTGAAGAATCACTCTTTGAGAATTGGAATGTACATGTCCATGTGCCGGAGGGAGCGATACCAAAAGATGGACCGAGTGCTGGTGTGACTATGGTGACATCATTAGTCTCTGCTTTTACACAACGTAAGGTCCGTAGTAATTTGGCAATGACAGGCGAGATTACCTTGCGAGGAAAAGTGTTACCGGTAGGAGGTATTAAAGAAAAGATTCTAGCTGCCAAACGTGCTGGTATCAAAGAATTAATCTTATGTAAGGAAAATAAAAAAGATGTGGATGAGATTAAAGCAGACTATTTGAAAGGATTGACTTTTCATTATGTAGAAGACATTCGTCAAGTGATTGATTTAGCATTATTAAAAGAGAAAGTTGTAGATCCTTTGTTCTAATATAATCTTTCTAGATATAAAAAGGAGGGAATTGAAACTCAATTCCCTCCTTTTTATATTATTTGTAGTTTATAAAATTATTCTTCAGAAGTTTCAGCTTCAGGCTCTTCTTCTGGTGTAAAATCAGTGATACCTGCTTCTATCAATAAGTTATACCATGAGATTAATTTCTTAATGTCAGATGGATAAACACGTTCACGGTCGAAGTTAGGCAATACTTCAGCGAAGAAATTACGTAATTCTTCCGGTTTAGCAGATGTAGAGATTGTTGCTTTTTCTCCGTTTTCTTTATTTTTTAAATTTGTCAATACTTCATGTAAAGGCACCTCTTCTGCATCTGTATACATCGCGATGTCTCCTAAAGAGATAACTTTATCTTTTGCGTATGCTGGTATTCTTTTTTTGTCGCTTAAAGATTCTACAATCAGCATGTTTTTCCCGTGGGAAACCAAACGGTATAATCCCGGTTTTCCAGCGATGGATAAAATTGTTTTCAACATAATTTTTTTTCTTTACTTATAGTGTTTAACTTAATCAGTTCACAAATGTAATACAACTGCTTCTAATTTCTGTTACTTTAGAGTTTTTTCCTTTTACTTAATGTTTATTTACGAAGTTCAATCGTTTCTTTGAGGTGAATGTTTTCTGAATCTGATCCGATACAAATCTGAAACTCTCCCGGTTCAACAACCCATTCCATGTGTCGATTAAGCAGTTCTAAATCGGAAGGATGTAAGGTGAAATGAATTGTTTGGGTTTCACCTGGTTTCAGATGGACACGTTCAAAACCTCTTAGCTGGGATTCGTAAACTGTTACACTGCTATAAAGGTCTTTTACATATAGTTGTATAATTTCATCACCAGCCATCGTTCCTGTATTGGTTACATCAACAGCAACTTGTATGTCACCATAGATTCGTCCTGTTTCTGACTTAACTGACAAATTGGCATATTTAAAAGAGGTATAGCTTAAACCATATCCAAAAGGATAAAGAGCCCCATATACAGCAGTTTTACCATAACCATTTGGTCCATCTCCCGGTTGTCCGGCATGAGAACCTGGCTTAAATGGAAAATTGAGTTCTAATTGTCCAATCGTTTTAGGGAAAGTAATCGGTAATTTACCGCCTGGGTTGTAATCTCCAAACAGTGTTTCTGCAATCGCATGTCCTCCTTCTGCATTAGGGAACCAGGCTTCAAGGATAGCTGGAATGAATCGGTTTTCCCAGTTAATTGTTAATGGTTGGCCATTAATTAGAACCAATACAATGGGTTTCCCGGTTGAGTGTAATGCTTGTAAGAGTTGCAATTGTCTTCCCGGAAGGTTTAAACAGGTACGAGTCTTACTTTCTCCACAACGTGCTTCATCTTCTCCCAGTACAGCAATTATCACATCTGATAGGTTTGCTTGTTTTACAGCTTCGGTAATAGCTGATTTTTCTTCGTTGGTTAATGGAGTTGGTATAATTTCACTTTCAGGCCAAGTTTCGTCCACAACCTCACATCCTTTAGCATAGATTACTTCTGCTTGTTTTCCTACATAAGTTTGTATTCCTTCTAAGACATTTGTTACATGTAAATTTTGAGGACCGTATCGACTGACATACGCTGTGGTATCTGTGGCTAATGGACCTGTAACAAAAATCCTTTTTAGATTCTTTAATTGGAGAGGTAAAAGTTGGTTCTCATTTTTTAAAAGAACAAGAGATTCACGTGCCATCTGCTTGACAAAAGCTTTAGTGTCAGGAGATGAAACGATTTTATCTGCAGCTTTGGTATCTTTTACATAAGGGTTATCAAACAGACCGATTTCAAATTTAACGCGAAGTACGTCCGCTACGTTTCGATCTATTGTCTCCATAGAAACTCTTCCTTCTTTGACTAGTTCACGTAGAGGTAAGATGAAATCATCAGGTTGAGTGAAGTTGGTTTTAACGTTTAGACCTGCTTCTACTACTTGACGAACTGCCTCTTTTGGACTTTCTGCTACTCTATGTTTAGTATGAACAAATTCAACAGCTTCACTATCAGAAACTACATAGCCACGAAAACCATATTGGTTACGGAGAAGTTCTGTCAAAAAATAATAACTTGCACTTACCGGTACACCATCATAATCATTGTAACTGCTCATAACTCCAAGTGGTTGTGATTTATGGATGATTTTCCGGTAGGGATACAAATGTATCTCGTGCATTTCTCGAGGAGAGACGTGTGGATCTGTACGTGCGTATCCATCTCGACCTCCTTTGGGAATGCTATATACTGCATAATGTTTTAATGTAGAAGCTACACCCTCTTCTTGGATTCCTTCTACCATTTGTTGGCCTAAAGCTGTCACCAAAAAAGGATCTTCACCGTAACATTCTAAAACACGCCCCCAACGAGGATCGCGAGCTACATCAAGGATAGGAGCATATACATTCGTATAGCCTAAAGCTTTAGCTTCACGTCCTGCAATTTCCCCTGC
>JAFYOM010000380.1 GCA_017560165.1 Parabacteroides sp. | reverse complement strand
CTCTTTCCTCTTATTTACCACTACCAAGCCATGCATTTGATAAGAGATTCCTATTGCTTTAATTTCTTCTCCTCTTATTTTCGCCTCTTTTAAAGCTCCTGCTAATGCATTTTTAGTATAAGACCACCAATCTTCCGGATTTTGCTCTGCCCATCCCGGTCGTAAAGCTTTTATAGGAGCTTCTACTTTGGGATAAAAATCTGATCCTATTGTTAAACCTGTTTCTTCATCTACAATAGAAACCTTAATGGAAGAACTTCCAATATCAATTCCTAACAGACACATATACGATCTTTTTTATTTTATAATTGTAAACAAAAAACACCTAAAAAGCAGAAAATCAGTAAAGATATTAAAGGAAAAGAATGTTCTTTCTATTGTGTCTCTATGATATAGTTTTTAGGCTTTGACAAAGCTAATTATATTTTTTAATAATATCTTAATTCTTTCAAATAATTAACAACCAATAAATCTACTTACTCCTCTATTTTAAGTATCATTATAGTTATAGAATTGGGAGGGAATTTATAGGATCTAGGTCCATTCAGAGAAAAAGTATATTCTTTTGTTATTGGTTCTATTACTTGTGGTTCTTCAAATGTATTACGAGCATCCGGCTCTCCTCTTAATTCGATCAATTGCACTTCATTCTTAACCTGAATATCTACAAAGTCCAATTCAGTCTTTTCTTCATGTTGAGTTGTATTGACAACTTTCAATATGATGGTTTGATTTTCTTTATCCAAAGCTGCAGTTGATACCAAAGAAGGAATTGCAGGAAGTAATACTTCATGAACAAGGGAATCGTTCACATAACAACAGATTAAATCCTCTTTACAAGTAATTTTTACACGATACCAATTGTGACTTTGAAATGAATAAGGTATAGATGTACATAATGTATCTTTCACCCCTCCTGCCTGACGATAAAACTCTATATTTCCCGAACCTATCGTCATTCCGATGTAATCATTTTGTTCTCCGGATAAACCATTGTCACGTACACGAAATTCGACTTGACCACTGCCCTTAGTTCGTTTAATATCAGCAGAAAAGGTATAATCATAAGCCGTTGAATCTCCCATCAAAAGTAAGTTCCAACGATTCGGAATTGGAGTCAGCACTCCCTGCTCTATCCGCCAACCACCTGTCATAACCTCTCCTTCTGTCACCAGAGTATCATTGATCTTAACATCTTTGAATTCATAACTGTTATCAAACATCTCAACACCTGCTCGCCCAAATGTAACTTGCGGTCTTTGATAGGTCTGTACATTTGTTTTCAAGACTTCATCCCCTCGGTTATTTCCAAACATCTGATATAAATAGTATGAAGGAGAAAGCACAGTTTGTAATCCATCAAAAGAGATAGCCGGATAACGTTCTAACTTAAATTTTGTGTTTCCTAAAATAGGAGCATAAGCCAAACGTCTAACTAAATCTTGTCCATTCTCTACCCCCACCAAAAAACAAGCTTCACTGATCGCTGCTCGCATACTACCGGGGATTACTCCTGCAGATAATCCAAACTCACCAATGAATGCTGCCGGAATACGACGAGTCAGACGATTAGCCGTAAAACGATTATGATTGGACATTAGAAAAGACTCACTGGTATACAAATGAGAATCAACCCAATCATTTCGTCTTTTTCCTCGGATTTGCGAACTACTGATAACGGTAACTTCCG
>JAFYOM010000379.1 GCA_017560165.1 Parabacteroides sp. | reverse complement strand
GTCTTTCCTTTCTTGATTGAGATGGATCGATACCAAGTGGCAGTCGGTGGTACACATAACCTGGATATGACGTTTGATTATCATTTATCGGTATTGAAATCACCGGTTCCTTTCAAGTTAGGCATTGATATTTCCGGCAATCTAGATAAATTCAAGTATAAGGTGACGAAATGCAAATATAAGGATCTATTTAAAGCGGCTAAGCAGGCGGAATTGGATAGTACACGAACCAACATCCGGAAAACACTCCAAGATGCGGTTCGTCAACAACTGATTGAATCAGCTCCGGAATTAGGGAATCGGATTACCGATTCCCATACATCTGTTCGTAATATTTCATATAATCACCCCCGGTAATCTCTTCCACCCATTGTTGGTTTTCCAAATACCAACGAATGGTCTTTACGATACCGACTTCGAAAGAGGTTTCCGGAGTCCAGCCCAATTCACGGGTAATCTTGGTTGGATCGATGGCATAGCGTTGATCATGTCCTAAACGGTCTTTTACGAAGGTTATCAACCCCTCATTGATCCAATCGATTGAAATTTGTCCATCAGCACCCATCTCTTTCTTTTTCAACACCTCCCGGTATTCCGGCTGTTCAGTCATCAATCGGCGAATGGTTTGGATCGTTAATTTTACGATTTCAATATTCTGTTTTTCATTGTGGCCACCCACATTATAGACCTCTCCGGCACGACCTTTATGAATCACCATATCAATCGCTTTGCAATGATCTTCGACATACAGCCAATCACGAACATTGGTTCCATCTCCATAGACCGGAAGAGATTTTCCTTCCAAAATATTTTTGATAATTAACGGAATCAACTTTTCAGGGAAATGGTAAGGACCATAGTTATTTGAACAACGGGTGATACTGACCGGCATCTTATAGGTATCGGCATAAGCCTGTACAAACATATCAGCGCTGGTTTTGGATGCACTATAAGGGCTGTGCGGATTCAATGGAGTTGTTTCAGTAAAATATCCTTCTGCTCCTAAACTACCATACACCTCATCTGTAGATACTTGATGATAGCGCACCCCTTCTCTCCATACCGGATAACCGGTTTCATCTTTTCCTGTTACCCAGATCTTACGAGCCGAGTCCAATAGGTTTTGTGTACCTAAAATATTGGTAATCAAGAACAGTTGTGGATTTTCGATACTACGATCCACATGGCTTTCAGCAGCAAAGTTCACTACGAAATCAAACTGATACTTCGCAAACAATTCATCTGTCAACCCTCGATCACATATATCTCCTTTGACAAACTCACAACGTTCGCCATCGATATCCTCTGCAATGGTACCCAAATTACCGGCATACGTCAGCAAATCCAAAACGACAATCTTGATCTCCGGATATTTGGCCAACATATACTTAATAAAGTTCGCTCCAATAAAACCGGCAGCACCGGTCACTAAATAGGTCTTCATATCTTTATGGATTTAATTTATTCAAATGTAAAGTTTATCTCTGCCTCCTGCAAAAAAGGCGCGTTTTTATCTTTATCAGACAAATTCAGAATGGAAGCATCCATCGGCTGCCATGCCACTCCTACTGTCGGATCATCAAAACGCAAGCCCCGTTCGTGTGTCGGCATATATGGATTATCTACTTTATAGGTAAAGATAGCCTCCTCACTCAACACTTGGAATCCATGGGCAAATCCCTGCGGAATAAACAACTGACGTTTATTTTCAGCAGATAGCTCAACTGCCACATATTTACCGAAGGTAGGTGATCCTTTTCGTAGATCGACAGCCACATCCAACACACATCCTTTGATGACACGTACCAACTTGGATTGCGAATAGGGTGCCAACTGAT
>JAFYOM010000004.1 GCA_017560165.1 Parabacteroides sp. | reverse complement strand
TGCGATTATCAGCACCGGTATGGTTCCTGTTTATTACAGCAAAGATATCGAAACTGCCAAACAAGTGGTAAAAGCTTGTTACGAAGGAGGGGTTCGTGCATTTGAATTTACAAACCGCGGAGATTTCGCTCATGAGGTATTTGCTGAATTGATCAAATTCGCTGCAAAAGAATGTCCGGAATTGGTATTAGGTGTTGGTTCAATTGTAGATGCCGGTACAGCTTCTTTGTATTTACAGTTAGGTGCAAACTTCATTGTAGGTCCGTTGTTCAATCCGGAAATCGCAAAAGTTTGTAACCGTCGTTTGGTTCCTTACACTCCTGGATGCGGTTCTGTTTCAGAAATCGGCTTCGCACAAGAAGTAGGCTGTGATCTTTGTAAGATTTTCCCTGCTGGTAACGTAGGTGGTCCTTCTTTCGTGAAAAACATTAAAGCTCCGATGCCTTGGTCTTTGATTATGGCAACAGGTGCAGTTGAACCAACTGAAGAAAACTTGTCTGCATGGTTTAAGGCAGGTGTTACATGTGTAGGTATGGGTTCTATGTTATTCCCGAAAGAGATGATTGCAGAAGGTAATTGGGAAGGTATTTCTACTCTATGTAGCAACGCCTTGGCAATTATCAAAAAGTATCGTTAAATCCATTATAAACTAATAGTATGAAAACATTTTTGGATTCCAATTTCTTGCTTTTGACAGATACTGCACAAGCGTTGTATCATGATCATGCAGAGAAAATGCCAATCATAGATTATCACTGCCATCTGATTCCGAAACAGATTGCTGACAATCATCAGTTTGCTGATTTGACAGAGATTTGGTTAGGTGGTGATCATTATAAATGGCGCCAGATGCGTGCCAACGGTGTTCCTGAAGAATACATCACTGGAGACAAACCGGCTTATGAAAAATTTGAAAAATGGGCGGAGACTCTTCAACGTGCTATGCGTAACCCGTTGTACCATTGGACTCATTTGGAATTAAGCCGTATTTTCGGTGTTGACAAAATATTAAATCCGTCAACAGCTCGTGAAATTTACGAAGAATGTACGGCAAAACTACAAACTCCGGAGTTTCGTGCTCAGGCAATTATGGAACGCATGAATGTTGTAGGTGTTTGTACGACTGATGATCCAATTGATGATTTAAAATATCATGCAGCCATTCGTCAAGGTAGTTTAAAAACGAAAGTTCTTCCGACATGGCGTCCGGATAAAGCCATGGCAATCGAAAATGTAGAAACTTATAATGGATATTTAAATCAATTGGAAGCGGTAGCCGATATGTCAATCGGTAGCTATAAAGAGTTGATTGCTGCGTTACAAAAACGTCACGATTTCTTTGCTGCAGAAGGTTGTAAACTTTCTGACCACGGACTTACTACCTTTGTCTTTGAACCTTATACAGATGCTGAAATTGAAACAATTTTTGCAAAAGCACGTATGAGCAAAGATTTGACAGCAGAAGAGGTTGATAAATTCCGTTCAGCAATTTTACATGACTTGGCTGTTATGAATGTACAGAAGAATTGGGTACAACAATTCCATATCGGTGCAACACGTAACAACAATGCTCGCATGTTTAAGAAATTAGGTCCTGATACCGGTTATGATGCAATTGGCGACTTTGAAGTAGCACTTCCGATGTCACGTTTCTTAAGTCGTTTGGATGAAGAGGGACAGTTGGCTAAATCTATTTTCTATAACTTGAATCCACGTGACAACGAACTAATCATGACAACTATCTATAGTTTCAATGACGGAACAGTTCCTGGAAAAATGCAGTTTGGTTCCGGTTGGTGGTTCTTGGATCAAATTCACGGAATGGAAAATCAATTAAATGCATTGTCTGATTTAGGTTTATTAAGCCGTTTCGTGGGAATGTTAACAGACTCTCGTAGTTTCTTATCTTACCCACGTCATGAATATTTCCGTCGTATTTTATGTAATATCTTAGGACGTGAAGTAGAAAACGGTCTACTGCCGGCTTCCGAATTACCATTCATTGGTAAAATGGTGGAAGACATCAGCTACAACAACGCAAAAGAATATTTTGGATTCTAAAATACTCCATTCATAATAAAAAAGGAGGAACCCTATAAAATGAGGTTTTCCTCCTTTTTCTATTAAATCTTTATCCTAAATTAATATCTGATGAAACATCTTCTTTTCTCCTTCATTTTTATTCTTATCTCCTGTTTCTCAACAGCGCAAACCACCATTCATGTGTCAGCTAAATCTACACACGCTGGCAATGGGACATTAGAAACCCCTTTCAATAATTTGGATGATGCCTTCAAACAGTTAGAAAAACTAGCTGAGAAGTCCCATACAGCAGACACCCTCTATATGTCTATACAACCTGGTACCTATTTTTTAAATAATACCATCAAAATTGAAAAAGGATATAACGTTCCTATTGTTATTGAAGGGGATAAAGAAAATATGCCTATAATCAGTGGAGCGATAACTCTTTCAGACTGGGAGTTAACTCCGGAAGGATGGTGGAAAACCCACATTAATGAAGTAGAACGATATGGTTTGAAAATCGAGCAGCTATTTATTAATGGCGAACGAGCTACTCGTGCCAGAACTCCGGATGAAGGATGGTTGTTTGTTGAAGGATCAAAAGAATCTGTTCATTTAAAAGGGACTTGGACTTACCCAGAATATGCGACACAACAAATCTTAGTTCGTCCGGAAGATTTGCAAACAATGAAAAATACAGATGTAGAAGACATTACTGATATCACGGCCATGTTTTATCACAAATGGACCGATACCCGCACAAACCTTTCCTATGCCCGTCCGGATTCCGGTTATCTTTTTATACAAGGTAACGGGATGAGATCTTGGAATCCAATAACTAAAGGAAGTCGTTTCATTCTTGAAAACTATAAAGGAGCCTTAAATGCTAAAGGAGAATGGTACATCAATAAATCCGGAGATCTTTATTACATCCCCCGTGAAGGAGAGTCTATTGAAACAGCAACTGTTTATACCCCAGTTTTAAATCAATTACTAACCATCAAAGGAGAAGAGGGAGCTCCTATCCAAAACATTAAATTCAGAAATCTTTCATTTGAATACACGAATTACACTATAACTAAAAAATGGAAACCAGTAACACAAGCGGCCAATTATGTGAATGCAGCGATTCAATTGGATCATGCTGAAAATATCCTTTTTGAAAACTGTCAAATACAGCATATTGGCAACTATGGACTTTATTTCAATGAAGCATGTAAAGATTGTGCAATCAAGCACTCTTACCTCTATGATTTAGGAGCAGGGGGAATCAAAATCGGACCAACAACGAAGCCTACCTCTTCCGAACAACTTACCCGCAAAATCACCGTAGAAAACAACATTATTCAGCGTGCAGGAAGAATCTTCCCTAGTGCCGTTGGGGTTGCCATATTCCATTCTCCCGATAACCGTATCATTCATAATGAAATCTTTGATATGCTTTACACCGGTATATCTGTTGGATGGATTTGGGGATTTGCGAAAAGTTATACCGTAAACAACGAAATCGCTTATAACCATATCCATCATATCGGTTGGGGCGAGTTGTGTGACATGGGAGGTATTTATACATTGGGGATATCACCCGGAACACATGTCCACCACAATGTGATTCACCATATATTTTCTTTTAATTATGGAGCATGGGGACTTTATACAGACGAAGGTAGCAGCCATATTATCATGGAGAATAATTTAGTTTATGGTTGTAGAGATGGTGGCTTCCATCAACATTATGGAGAGCACAATCTTATCCGAAACAATATTTTTGCATTCAGTCAACACAGGCAAATCTATTTGACTAAACGAAAAGACCAAAAACAATCTCTTACTTTCACATCAAACATCGTATTGATAGACAAAGGTGCTCTGTTGTATGGCCCTTTTGACACAACCAGCGTAAAAATGGATAAAAATTGTTATTGGTCTTTACGGACAGATTCTGTTTCTAAATTACTTTCTTACACTTTTAATGAATGGAAAAAGTTTAAAGAACCAAACTCTATTATGCAAGATCCTGGCTTTGTTGATCAATCCGCACTGGATTTCCGCTTTAAAAATCAAAAGGCCATTAAAAAAATAGGATTTATTCCTTTTGATTATACTAAAGCCGGAGTATATGGAGATAAAGCATGGAAAGAAAAGGCTCGCATGCCCAAAGAACGAGAAGAGGCATTTAACCGTGTTGTTAGAACTGTTGAAGAAAATCCATCCTCTCTATTCTTAAAATAAGAATAAGAAGATTTTTATAAATTTAGAAGGGAGGGTACCCCAAAAGTAAATAGGGTACCCTCCCTTCTAAATGATATACTGTTCATCTTGTATAAAAGTAATTATTTTTCCATG
>JAFYOM010000378.1 GCA_017560165.1 Parabacteroides sp. | reverse complement strand
TTCTTTAATGGTAAAACATTGATTTTAGCAACAGAAGAACAGGCTAATAATCCGATAGAAGTGGCTAAGTTAATAAATGAACAACGGATTAATATGGTATCAGGGACACCTTCCCGTTGGCAAACTTGGCTTACAAGTTTTGATTTTATAAAAGCTATCAGTCATATCCAGATTGTTCGTGCTGGTGGCGAAAAATTCTCCAATCAGTTACTTGACCAATTGAAAGCTGCTACTAATGCACGCATATTCAATTGTTATGGCCCTACAGAAATTACTGTTGCTTCTAATAATAAGGAACTGACTGATACTACCATTGTAACAGTTGGTAAACCACAATTAAATGTTAAAGAATTCATTGTTGATCAGGATGGTAATGAACTACCTATCGGTGTAGTAGGAGAATTGTATATTGGAGGACGAGGAGTAGCTCGCGGTTATAACAACTTAGAGGATATGACTTGTGAACGTTTCATCAATTATCAAGGAGAACGTATCTATAAGTCAGGTGACTATGCCAAGTGGACTTCTGATGGTGATGTCATTATTTTGGGCAGAACTGATAATCAGATTAAATTGAGGGGTTTGCGTATCGAGTTAAGTGAAATTGAGAACGTAATGCTGAAGGTAGAAGGTATTGATAAGGTTGTTATCCTTATCCGAAAGATAAATGATAAGGAACATCTATGTGCTTACTATACAGCTACTCGTGAAATTACACCGGATGTACTTAAAGCTGAAATATCCAAGCATCTTACACAATACATGATTCCAACTGCTTATCTGCAATTGAACAAGATGCCAATGACTCCAAATGGAAAAACAGATGTTAAAGCATTGCCGGAACCTGTATTGGCCATCAATTCTACCTATGAAGAACCAACTAATATTATTGAACAAACGTTTTGCGATATTTTTGCAAAGATCCTCCAATTGGATAAGGTAGGGGCTACCGACAACTTCTTTGAGTTAGGAGGTAGTTCATTAATTGTTACAAGAGTAATTATAGAAGCAGATAAAGCCGGATTCCGCATCACATATGGAGATGTATTCAATCATTCGACACCTCGTCAATTAGCTAAACTTGTAAAGGGTGATAATCAAAGCAATGAGGATGCTAAGGTAAGTGAATATGATTATACAAACATTAACAACTTGTTGAAAAACAATACGTTGCAAGCATTTCGTCAAGGAGATTACCAAATATTAGGTAATGTTCTTTTGACAGGTTCAACAGGATATTTAGGCATACACATCCTAAAAGAACTGATAGAATCAGATGTACAGCAGATATATTGTTTGGTTCGCGACAAGAGTGAAAAAACTGCACAGCGACGATTGAAAACATTGTTGTTCTACTACTTTAGTAATGATTATGCGGATTTGTTTGGTAACCGTCTGAATGTTGTATTGGGTGATGTAACCCAAATTATTGACGATAATTTGCCAATTAACACAGTATTCAATTGTGCTGCTGTAGTTAAACATTTCTCTGAAGGAACACTTATTGAAGACGTGAACATTGGAGGTGCTCAACATTGTGTAGATTTCTGTTTGAAGAAACAGGCTCAATTGATTCATATTTCTACTGCAAGTACACGAGGACTTAGTGTAAATGGTATTCCAAGTAATAACGAAGTATTTACGGAACAAAGTCTCTACATGGGACAGTTTTTGGGTAACAAGTATATCTATTCTAAATTTATGGCAGAGAGATTAATATTGGATGCAATTACCTCACAAGGCCTTCGTGCCAAAATTATGCGTGTAGGTAACTTGGCTGCCCGTTCTACCGATGGAGAATTCCAAATCAACTTCTCTACCAATTCATTTATGGGACGTATCAAGGTATATAATATGCTGGGTTGTTTCCCACACGAATTACGAACATCACAAGTAGAGTTTTCTCCTATCAACGAGGTGGCAGAAGCCATTATTAAGCTTGCTACTACGCCGAAAGAATGTTGCGTGTTCCATCCTTACAACATTCATACTCAATTCTTGGGTGATGTATTGAAAGCATTGGAAAGTATCAATCAAGGTATTGAATTCGTTGAAACGGAGGAATTCGATGAAGCTATGGAGCAGGCTAAGAGTGATCCTGTAAAAGCTAAGATTCTATCCAGCCTACTTGCTTATCAAAACATGGCAAAGGGACAGAAGACTAGTGATGTGAAACGAAACAACGATTATACAACTCAAGTGCTCTATCGTCTCGGATTCAATTGGTCTCCAACATCATGGGATTATACAGAACGCATGTTGAAAGCAATAGGAGAATTGGGGTTCTTTGATATTCAATAAACTTAGATTATAATTATGAAAACAATAGAATTAAGCAAAGCACAACAACTTGTAGCAGAAGGTATAAATCTTTCTGAAACTGAGAGAAAGGTTGTTCAACAAGAACGTTTACATGAATTAGTAGACTACGCACGTCAACATTCACCTTATTTTGCTAAGTTGTATGCCAATTTACCAGATAATTACACCCTGTCTGATTTGCCAATTACCGAAAAATCTAAATTGCTGGAAAATTATGGAGATTGGGTAACAGACCGTGAACTGAATTTAGAAAACGTACTTGCTTATGTAGGACGTGATGAATCACGAAGCGACGAGCTTCTTCTCGGTAAATATACAGCCTTGCGCACATCAGGCTCATCTGGAAATCCCTTGCCAATGGTAAGGGATGATCATCGCAATAAAATTCATGCGCAACTCATAGCCCAACGATTGTGTGGACAGATGGACCCCGACTTCCTCAACATCCGTAAGAAGAAAGTGGCTACTGTGATACATACATCTAATGGAGCTTCCAGTTACGAAGCAGCTAAAAGAATGATACAAGCCAATCTCGGATACGAACATAACTTTTTGTGTTTGTCTGTATTAGACAGTATTGAACACATCGTTGAAGAATTAAACCGTTTCCAACCAGAAAGTATGACAGGCTATCCCTCTGTATTGGTTCAGCTTGCATTACAACAGCAAAATGGAAATCTCCATTTGAATCTGCAAGCATTGGCTAGCTCGGCAGAAATGTTATCAGAAGAAAATTTCTATTTACTTCAACAAGCATTCAATTGTCCAGTAGCCAATAATTACTGCATGACTGAAGGAGGTGAAATAGCTATGACACACAATTGTCCGCATCTGCATCTCAATGAAGACTGGATTATCGTTGAGCCTGTAGACAAAGACAAAAAGCCGTTGGGGGAAACAGAGGAATGGTCGGAAGGAATTCTGGTAACTGACTTGACCAACTACGTACAACCCATCATCCGTTACTATGTAAATGATGTAGTCCGCATCAAACGTATGCCTTTAAAATGTTGTCCATTACCTCAGCTTGAAATTCGTGGTCGTGTATGTCCTTCTTACACTCTTGCAGGAAAAACATTTACTGCAGCTGCATTAGTAACCAAAGCAGAAGTATGGCCGGGACTTACCAGTTACCAATTTGTGCAAACTAACGACAATACTTTAGAACTTCGAGGTACTTGCCAATCTGGATATGATTCTGCTGAAGTTTTAGGCAATCTATGTCAACAAATACAGGGGTACTTTGCTGAGAATAACGCTTCAGAAGCTCAAGTTGTATGGTCGGAAAAACCATTTGTACCCAACAAGCAAGGAGGAAAGATACCCGTATATATAAGAATTGAATAACCTGTAAGTATGAATCCAAAAGAATCTCAAGAACTAACGACTACTTTTTGGCGTTATCTGTGGTCGTCAATTCTAATATCCATATCTGCTAGTGTTGGAACTATTGTGGATGGTATCATCGTAGGGAATTTGATAGGAGAGAAGGGAGTTAGTGCCATCAATCTGACCACTCCATTGCTTCAGTTCATGATGACCATCAGCTTGATACTGGCAGCTGGTGCAGGCATCCTACTTGGCTATGCATTAGGTAAAGGAGATAACCAACGTGTCCGAAGCATCTATACTCTTTCCATGGGAGGAAGTCTTCTCATAGGCTTATTGTTAACCTTTGTTGGAGCATGCTTTGCAGATTTCATTACAGGAATATTATGCGAAAACGATGAATTATTTATCTTTACCAAGGAGTATCTTCGGATTGTTCTATTGGGTGCTCCAACATATATGCTTATGTGGGCCATATCCACCATGATTGGTATCGATGGAAGTCCTCGTATAGCTTCATTGGCATTGGTTATAGATAATGTAGTCAACTTAAGCTTAGATATTGTCTTCATGAAAGTGTTCGATATGGGAATTGCCGGATCGTCATTGGCGAGTATTGTAGGTCATATTGTAGGGATTCTCATCATGTGTCGGCATTTTTATGGAAAAAAGAACAACTTACAATTCACATGGGAATATAATGCTTCTGAATGGAAAAACATAGTTTCTCAAGGTACACCATTAGCAATCGCTTCCATCTGCTTGACATTGTTATTGCTATCGGCTAACCATATTTTCCTCAAAACTCAAGGAGAAAACGGATTATTTATTTTTGCCATTTGTATGAATCTGTTACAGATATACAATCTGTATTTAGCAGGAACCTGCAGAACACTCCAATCACTCGGAGCTATTCAAGTAGGTAAGCAAAACCAAGAAGGCTTTCTGTTGATTCTGAAAAAATCGGTTATGTTTATCACTGTTTCCATGTTGGTGACTTGCTTACTCATCAGCCTATTCCCAAACATAATCACCCAAATGTTTGGAAGTAATGATCCATACATCTTGGTCGAAAGCAACCATGTTCTACGCATATTTGCTATCAGCTTTATACCTTTCTGTTATATCTATCTGATTATGATTGTGTATAAGCTATACAATCAGCATTATATGGCATTGTTCATTTCATTTGCATTGTCATTGACTGTTATTCCTGTATTGTGGGGTATGTCTCATTTTGCACCAAAATATACGTGGTACAGCTATTTGATTGCTTATATTCTAGAAATCATTATGATAGTTATCCTTCATAAGATTACTCATGCCAAATTTCAATTAACTGATTAATGATTTTATTGAGCGAACACATCTATGATTTTGACCTTGACGCTGCTTTGAGAGAAATACCGGAGCAGCGTCGGAAATATGCTTTAAGATATAAAAATGAATTAGATATACGGTTATGTGTGAAGGCTTATCTTTTACTTTGTGAAGGTTTACGGAAAAAGTATGATATAACTGATAAGCCACTCTTAGGGTATGGTAAATATGGTAAACCTATGTTGGTTGAATATTCTGATATTTATTTTAATATTAGTCATTGTAAAGATGCTGTAATTTGTGTATTAGGTAATAGGCCTGTGGGGGTAGATGTTGAGTCTGTTACACCTTTTAATAGAGAATTAGCATTACATACGATGAATGATAAAGAGTTGAAACAGATTGAAGCCTCATTATGTCCCAATGTGGAGTTTATTAATTTATGGACTCAAAAAGAGGCTGTATTGAAATGTTTGGGGAGTGGAATCTCAAATAATATGAAGAATATTCTTACAGAAAATTTATTGGAAAATTTGACTACTGTTATTGCTCCCAATAGAAAATTTGTATATACTGTTTGCAGTCAAGAGGACTTATTTTTACAATAAAAGAGAATACTAATGTATTCTCTTTTATTGTAAATTTTTTAACGTCTTTTCTTACGAGCTTCACGAGCGGAAGAGGTTCGTTTCCATGGACGTGAACTATCTCGTTCTTCTTTGCGGAAGTCGCGATCTGAACGTTCGGTCCGACCTTTACCACGTCTGCTTTTTGGAGCATTTTCATTATGGCTACCTTTCTTACTTCGTCCTTTACTTTCTCCTTCTCCTTTTTTTCCTTGTGCCGGTTCTACAGAGATACGACGATCATCGATTTCAAAACCGTTCATGCATTTCATCACGCGTTTGGCTTCTTTTTCTTCTACTTCAAAGAATGAAAAGTTTTCACGTAGATCAATGCGGCCGATGTCTATTTTACCCGGTACACATTTATTGACTAACTCAATCAATTGACTGGCATATAGACCATCTGCTTTTCCAAAGTTAAGGAAGAGACGAGCATATCCGGCTTCTGCAGTATGTCCTCGTTTTTCTTTTTTATTAGAATGATCATCTACTTGTTGGATCTCATCTGCATCTTTATAGTAATCAATCATTCGGTTAAACTCCAATGAAACCATATGTTTAATGATATCTTCTTTGTCTAACCATTCTAATTTGCGGAAGATTTGCGGCATTAATGAGGCAATCTCTTCTTCGTTTACCTTTACCTTCTCAATCTGATCAACCAAGTTAAATAGCTGTTTTTCGCAGATAGCATGACCGGTAGGCATTTCGCCTTTTTCAAATTTCTTCTTGATGGTTTGTTCGATTTCACGGATTTTACCCTTTTCTTTGATATGACAGATAGAAATCGAAATACCGGTTTTGCCGGCACGACCGGTACGACCACGACGGTGTGTATATGATTCAATATCATCCGGTAAACCATAATTGATGACATGGGTAAGATCATCAACATCCAAACCACGAGCAGCCACGTCGGTTGCTACTAATAGCTGTAGATTCTTGATACGGAATTTTTGCATCACATAATCACGTTGTGCCTGACTAAGTTCACCATGAAGGGAGTCGGCATTATATCCGTCTTGAATCAATTTGTCTGCAATCTCTTGGGTCTCTTTACGTGTGCGACAGAAGATAATACCATAGATATTGGGATAAAAGTCAGCAATACGTTTTAATGCTAAGTATTTGTCTTGAGCACGTACCATGAAATAGATATCCCGTATATTTTTATTGCCTTCATTCTTATTACCGATCACGATCTCTTTCGGATTCTTCATGTATTTTTTCGTGATGTTGGCAATTTCTTTTGGCATGGTTGCAGAGAAAAGCAACATATTTCGGTTTTCCGGAACTTCGGCAAGAATGGCATTGATACTATCAGTGAAGCCCATGTTTAACATTTCATCGGCTTCGTCCATGATGACATTCTTTATCAAAGTCAAATTAACCGTTTTACGGTTCATCAAATCTAATAAACGACCGGGTGTGGCAACAACCACATGTACCCCTCTTTTTAATGTTTTGATCTGACTTTCAATGCTGGAACCTCCATAAACAGGCAAAACTTTCAGATTATGAATGTATTTGGAATAATCATTTAAATCGTCAGCTATTTGTAAACAGAGTTCACGTGTCGGACAAAGTATGAGTGCTTGTGGTTGATAAATATCAACATTGATTTTTTGTAAGATTGGAAGACCAAAAGCAGCTGTTTTACCTGTTCCGGTCTGTGCTAATGCAATGACATCATTATCTTCTCCCAGTAAAAAAGGAATCACTTCTTCCTGTACTGGCATAGGGGATTCATATCCCATTTCTTGAATTGCCTTCAATATAGGTGCGGCAACTCCTAATTCTTCAAATGTTTTCAAAATGTAATATATATTAGATTGTACAAAGGTACGACAATAATCGAATACTTATTTAATCTAATAGCATATCTTTTAATTGCTCTTGTTCTTTTTCACTTAGTTGTAACTTTTCTGATAAGAACTTCTTTGTAGAGCCATATTCCTTTTTAATTTTGTTAAAGACCAATTCAAGCCATGATTCATTTGCATGAAGCAATAATGTAATGGTTTCTTGCGCATCTGTATTCAGATTTTGTGCCATTTTTGCATGGTGCTTGATATTGATATAATGGTTGGATGTTGTGTAATCTTCTAAAATGGTTTCTTCCGGAATTTCAAGTGCCGATAATAACATTGCCATCAAAAAGCCTGTTCGATCTTTTCCCATGGAGCAGTTGACCAAAATAGGGTAATTTTCTTTGTTAAGAAATACTTTTAAGGCTTGACCGAATTGTTCACTGTTTTCAGCCATATATCGTAAATAGGTATCCTGCATGTAAACGACACCATC
>JAFYOM010000377.1 GCA_017560165.1 Parabacteroides sp. | reverse complement strand
GGTTAATCTTGATGGTTATTGCTGTAGAATGTTTCGTTAGCGGTTTTAAACCGATTATGATTGATATATTACAACAAGCGAATGTATAAGTGAAGATTTAAAAAGATAAAAATAAAAACACCGTTAAGATTCATTTCATTTTAATTGGAACTTAGCGGTGTTTTTTTGTTTATAGTTGAGGAAATTTCTTTTTACCTTGAAGATAAAAGGCACAAATCAAACTTCCTTTTCTTAGTTCGGGTATCTCATGAAGAGTTGTTTTTTGTAGATTCTCTTTTCGTACAGCTTCGTAAGAGGGTTTTAAAGTATAGAAAGCTTTTCTAGCTTTATAAACCGCACGGGCGTTAGGAAAGTGCCCTGATAAAAAGAACTTTGTGGCAGCTATATAGTCCAACCAAAATCGGCAACGCATAATATACTTCAACTCTTTTTCTGGAAGGTTTTTATATAACATCAGTAAATTATTGCGAAAATTGAGAAATGTCTTACGAGGACTTTCTACGCTTAATGTGGCTCCTCCTACATGGTAAACAACAGATGAGGGGGTACAGACCAATCGGTAACCTCTTGAACGAAGGCGCCAACATAGATCAATCTCCTCTTGATGAGCAAAGAATCCTGCATCTAATCCTCCAACCTCTTTATAAATGTCTGTACGGATAAATAAGCAAGCCCCTGTTGCCCAAAGTAAATCAGCTTCTTTGTCGTATTGACCATGATCTTTTTCTACAATGTGTAAGACACGACCTCGGCAATAAGGGTATCCATAACGATCCATGAATCCACCGGCAGCTCCGGCATATTCAAAAAAGGCTTTATTCCGTTGTGCAAGTATTTTGGGTTGTGCTCCGGCAATATTGCTATCTGCATCCATTGCTTTAAGAGGAGCATTTAGCCAACCAGGGGTTACCTCTACATCACTATTTAGTAAAACAGTATAAGGATGTTCTATGTATTTTAATGCTTGATTATATCCTTCAGCAAAACCATAATTCTTATCCAATAAAATGATTCCTACAGAAGGAAACTTCTCTTTTAGCATTTGAATGGATTGGTCAGTTGAACCATTGTCTGCTACGATTATATCTGCTAAATCAGTCGGAGTATGTGCTATAACAGAAGGAAGAAACTCCTCCATAAGTGCTTGGCCATTCCAATTTAGGATAACAACTGCTACCTTTTTTCTCTGTATATGATTGCTATTCATCTTTATTCTCAATACTTAGATTGTTTGTTCCGGTTGTTTGTACTTCCATCTTTTATGTGTCCAAAGCCAACCTGACGGATCTTTTAGGATACATTTTTCCATGAGTCGTGCATATTGTTCGGTAATCCAATTCTCTGGAGTTTCTTTTGGATTTTCCGTAATAAGATGCATATCCATTGTGTAATAACCTCGTTTTACCTGTTTTGTATCCAAGAAGATGACCGGTAAATCTAACTTCCGTGCTAATCGTTCCGGACCGGTTAGGATGGAGGTGTCTTGATTTAAGAAGGTAGTCCAATAATGCAGATTGTTTTTACTCGGTGTTTGATCTGCAATAAAAATCACGACACATGGTGTTTTGTCTTTTTTCAGTTGAATAACTTCACGGACTGTATCTTGTTTCTTAATCCCAAAAGAACCAAATTGAGTTCGTAGATGGATAAACAGTCGGTCAAAAGCTTTGTTACTTAATGGACGATAAATTTGGTACATACGTGAATCTTTAAAACGGGAAGTCGAACCGGAAAACCATTCCCAGTTTCCATGATGTCCCATTAATAAAACAAAACAGGTATGTCCCTTTTCCATGAGTTGGTCTACTAATTCCGGATTTTTTAGAAAAGCACGTTGTTGTAGCTCTTTGAGGGATATATGTGCTAATTTAATCGTTTCGACTATGTAATCGGAAAAGTGATGATAAAAAGCACGTTCTAATCGGAGGCGTTCTTCTGCCGATTTATCCGGAAAAGAAGCTTCGATATTTCTGTGAACTACTTTAACTCTATAACGAACTATTTTATAGATGACAATATACAGGATGTCTGATAGGAGGTATAGAACCTTCATGGGTAATAAGGCATGAAGCTTTACCCAGCTGTATAGTAGAACATATTGTAAGTTATTCCACATAGACTGTTAATGCTGTTTGATCTTTATTCCATCCTCCTAATATAATCTCCTTAGTATTGTTTACTAAAGAATGGTCGTATGGCATTTCTACTTTGATATAGTTTTCAGTAAAACCATGCATCATTGCTCCTTTACGGGTTTGTTCAAACAAGACTTTAGCTCTTTGTCCAATATGAGCTTCGTAAAAAGCATGAAGTTTTTGTTCTGAAATCTCCAATAATTGCTGACTACGAGTATGTTTGTCTTTTGGATTAACGACATAATCAATTTTAAGAGCCTGTGTGCCGGGACGCTCAGAGTAACTGAAGACATGAAGTTGACTGATTGCTAAACTATCGATAAATAAACGAGCCTCTTCAAAAAAATCAGGAGTTTCACCTCGTGTTCCAACAATAACATCGACACCAATGAAAGCATGAGGCATGACCTCTTTAATCTTTTCAATTTTATGTCGGAATAAAGCAGTGTCATAACGACGACGCATCAGTTTCAAAATAGCATCACTTCCGCTTTGGAGTGGAATATGGAAATGAGGAGCAAAACGTTTACTTTGAGCAACAAAATCAATCGCTTCGTCTGTTATTAAATTGGGCTCAATGGAGGAGATACGATAACGAACAATCCCTTCTACTTCATCTAGAGCACGTATTAGGTCAAGAAAAGTTTCTCCTGTACTTTTTCCAAAGTCTCCGATATTAACACCGGTTAGGACAATCTCTTTTCCTCCTTTTGCAGCAACCTCTTTTGCCTGTTTTACTAAACTGTCAATCGTTCCATTACGGCTTCTTCCACGTGCGAAAGGAATTGTACAATACGAACAGAAATAATCACATCCGTCTTGAACTTTTAAGAAATGACGTGTCCGATCATCTGCAGAACAAGAAGGAGAAAAGGATCGTATATCTTTTGATGGAGAAGCAATAATCGTTCCTCCATTTTCTTTTTTCTTTAAATCTTCTAAGTATTGTAAAATATCTAACTTCTGTTCAGCACCTAAAACCAAATCGACTCCTTCAATGTGTGAAACCTCTTCTGGTTTTAGTTGGGCGTAACAACCGGTAACGACAATAAATGCTCCAGGGTGTTGTTTCCCGATTCTTCGGATGGCTTGTCGGCACTTTTTATCTGCTAGTTCAGTAACAGAGCATGTATTAATGATACATATATCCGCTTTTTCTCCTGGTCGAACCTTACGAATACCCTGTTCGGCAAGTGTTTTGCCAATGGTTGAAGTCTCCGCAAAATTAAGTTTACAGCCTAAAGTGTAATAAGCAGCGATCTTATTCTCAAAAACAGTTTTATCAATCATTGTTTATGTATTATCGCACAAAGGTAAAGAAAAATGATAAAACAAAAAGCCGGGAATATCTGTTTTGTCATACAGATCTCCCGGCCTTTAACTTTCGTTTATGGTGAATTATGATTCTTTTCTAAGCTTGAAGCAAAGGAAGAATAAATAAATCATACCAACTGCCAATACTAATAATGCTCCTGTTTGAGATTGTAGTGCGTCTGATGCAACTCCCATAACTAGAGGGAAAATAGTACCGCCAAATAACCCCATGACCATTAATCCGGATATCTCATTTTGACGAGATGGCATAGAAAGTAATGCCTGTGAAAATAGCATGGAGAATACATTTGAGTTTCCATATCCTGCTAATGCAATGCAGACGTAAAGCATCATCTTTGTATCAAACAAGATGAATCCGGTTACAGCTAAAAGCATCATGATGACACTTGTAAAGAAGAACTTTTGAGTAGTCCATTTAGCTAAAATCATGGAACCGGTGAAACATCCTACTGTACGAGCAATGAAATATAAACTGATAGCAAAACCTGCTTCTGTTAAATCCATACCCTGCCAGGGAGAGAAATTCTTCTCCCTGCGGCAGGGTTAACTGCAATCCTATACACAAAGCCAGTGCCGTATTTTTTGATGGATGGTACGTTTCCTGTG
>JAFYOM010000376.1 GCA_017560165.1 Parabacteroides sp. | reverse complement strand
GTCAAATAAAACTCCCTATAGTTATAAATAAACCTATTGATGAAACATGGATACGCTAACAATTACAGAAGAATTATATAATCTCGACAATCAAACATTAGTTTCAAAAATTCCGGCATTGTTTGCTCAAGCTGCAACAATTCAAGAAACTTTACTCAAACAAATTATTGCTAGTAACGTCTCTTGCGAATGGGGTAAGAAATATAACTTCGATCAGATTCAAACCATTGAAGAGTATCGTCGGCATGTTCCCATCACTACATGGGAAGATGTTAAACCTTACAGCGATCGAATGGTAGAGGGAGAAAATGGATTACTTTTCTCTGAAAATGTCAAGCAATTTATGTTCACATCCGGATCAACAGGCAAAGGGAAATTCATCCCTGAAAGCAGGATGTCAGAAGTTGCACGTGGTCTTGTGTTACGGTTACGACAAATTTTTGATGTGCAAGCTGCACCTCAACTTTATGCATTAATCAAGCAGGCAAAAACACAAGGAATCAAGGGGCGATTGTTGTCTTTGGCTAATGTTCGTGTAGATGAAGCCACTACCCCATCCGGCATACCTATTGTGTATGCTTCAGGACAAACTATGGCACAATCCAAATTGAACAGTTATTTGGCTTTCCCCACTCTCCTTCATTTGGTAAAAAACAGCAATACTAAAGATTATCTGATTATGCGTTTTGCTATCGAACATCCGGATGTTTGTGTTATTTCGGGGAATAATGCCAGCCGATTGAGCTATTTAATCCAGTTTGCAGAAACACACAAAGAGCACTTACTACTTGATATCGAACAAGGAACAATAGATTATGCCGGAGAGATTGAAGATTCAATTAAAGAACAATTACAACCTCTTCTTACTCCGAATCCAGAACGTGCTCAGGCTTTACGTAAGGCACTAGAAGAAGGAAAGCCTTTTACACCTGCTACCTATTGGCCGGATTTAATGTTAGGATTATTCTGGTTATCAGCCTCTGTTGGTCGATTTGTGAAGGATGTTCGTCCACTATTACCTGCCACTACCCGTTTCATGGACGTTGGATATGGAGCCAGTGAAGCAAAATTCAATCTACCAATGGTTCCTGAAGATCCTGCAGGAGCATTATCTATTGCAACTACTTTCTTTGAATTTCTTCCAACAGAAGGAGGAGCCCCTCTATTGGCCCACGAACTAAAAGAAGGTAAACAATATGAATTGGTCATCACAACCTGGGGAGGACTATATCGCTATAACATGCAAGACATTGTTGTCTGCAAAGGCTTCGTAGGTACGACTCCTAAAATTGAATTCGTAACTAAGAGTATCGAGATTATCAACATTTGTGACGAGAAAGTATATCCTAGCAACATTATCAATAGTGCGGAACGTGCGTTGGCACCCCATGGAATTACCCTTAAACAGGTACAAATTTATGGCGATGCAGAAGCTCGTTACTACCATTTCTTTATCGAAACGGTGGAAGATACAGATTCTTTAGACAAAAACTCTTTTGAAAAAGAATTGCAACAACAATTGATAGAGCTAGCTGAAGGTTATAAAGTATTTTCTGCAACCAATGTTCTTAAACCGTTGAAGGTAACATGGATGAAAAAAGGATGGCAAGAATCACTTATACAAGCACGTTTATCAAGTGGAGTCTCTCGTACACAAATCAAATTACCAATCGTTGTGAAGGAGAAACCTCAAAAAAGTTGGCACCAAGAATAACAGAAAAATGAATCAGATAAGGAAAAGTTTACTTACACTAATCAGTGTTGGATTGGTTATCCGATCAGCCGGGAACATTTTTCAACCGGCCTTGTCTTATTTGGCCGAAGATTTAGGACTTACGCAGGTAGAAGCGACCAGTAACCTGACCTTCTATTATTTCTGTCTAATGTTAAGTTTCCTATTCTTCGGTCCTATCTGCGACCGATTCCCAAAGAACCGCTTATTGCAGATCTCACTGATAGGTTGTTTTTTAGGGTGCATCTTATGCGGTTCAGCTACTGAAATTACTATCTTTAACATCGGTCGATGCATACAAGCTTTTTCTGCCGGACTTGCACTGTTAAGTTCACAGATATGGATAGGTGACCAACCGGACAAAAAAGAGATGATGAAACGATTAGCTTGGTTCTCTATGATCGTCTCTATAGCTCCTATTTTAGCACCTATGTTAGGAGGATTTATCTCTGACTGGTTGTCATGGCGATATGATTTTTGGTTTATACTCCTCATGTGTATCATTGGGTTTACGATTACAATCTTACATCCGCTACCGGATGTAAAAAAATCAAACCAACCGACTAAAACATCTCCAAGTGGAATCTTACGAGATTATAGAGATACATTGCGGGATCTTCCTATTTTTTCATTATCTTTTGGTGTACAGATCCTATTTTTAGGTCAGAGTATGTTCACGACCATTTCATCTTTCCTTTTCATTGATGAATTTGGAATAAACGCCTCACAGTTAGGAATCATAAGCGCAGGGCTACTCATTACAATGGTCTCAGCTCGTTTTCCTACACTTTATTTACGAAAGCATTATTCCGCTCGTACCGTTTTTTTAATTTGTGAATCATTGGTCCTGCTGTCATCTTTGCTGGTAATCGGTTACTATTTCATTTACGGTACCCATACCATGGTAGAAGTAATCCTTTTAGTAGCACTACAAGTTTTAGGATTTAGCGGATTAGCTATTCTTACAGCCAATAACATCATGTTAATAGGAGAGGAAAAGAAAGGGACAGCATCCGGATTGTTCAATTTCTTAAATCAAGCACTATCCTGGTTTGGAGTATTGATCGCTCAAATTTTCTATCATATGAATTTGAGTTCGTCTATCATTTTCCAGTATATGGCTATCATCATTTTGTGTGGTAGTATAGTTGCTATATTCATCTTTTTAAAAGCTTATCCAACATTTAAAAATCAATTAGAAATCTAAATAATATATGGAACTTAAAATACCTTATTACATTGAATACACCAATCTTGTCGCTTCTTTCATGGAAGAGATTGGCCGTAGCCATGGTGCAAATAGTGAAGAATTAATGCAACTTCGCTTAATCGGTGAAGAGGCGTTCGTATTCATTTTGAATGGTATTCCTAAGGTCGGAATTCAAGACAGTTTTCATCTGCATTGTAACGAAGACCAAAAAGGGTTAACATTTTATTTCTCGAACCACGGACGTCCAATGAATGCCCGTAAAGTTCCTGAATTTGACACCGAAAAAGCCAATGAGACAGCCGACGCATTGTCTTTGGATATCATCAAATGTTTCAGCCATGAGTTTGGCTATCAAAATCATGGAAAAGAGGGATGGGAATTGTTAATCCGTTTTCATATTAAAGATTATAAACAGTTGACAATGCTCAATTTCCATGAAAATGATTTTGACGAAGTAACACAAGAGGCCTACACCGTACGACGTGCAACAGAAGCAGATGTTCCGGGTATCATCAATTTGGTATACAACACCTATCGCTATTCATACGCAAAGGAAGTATTTTACAATGACATCAAGTTAGCTAAAATGATTCGCGAGAACCGTATCCTTTCCATTATCACGGTAACAGAATCAGGACAGATCGTCGGTCACAATGCCGTATTATTAGACTCTCCATTTTTAGGAGAAGCAGGTATGGCCATGGTAGATCCAAACTATCGCAAATCCAAAGCATTTCTTTCAATGGTTTTGTTAACTGCGCGTGAAATAAAAAATTTATATCCTAAGATTCTTGCATATGCAAAATGTGTAACATCAC
The DNA here is from genome assembly GCA_017560165.1 of Parabacteroides sp. Lineage (GTDB taxonomy): Bacteria > Bacteroidota > Bacteroidia > Bacteroidales > Tannerellaceae > Parabacteroides. Next base: position 997 of record JAFYOM010000376.1, on the reverse strand, counting down.
ATCCTCGTTCTCAAGCGTTTGTAGCTAATTTCACCTCTTCGTTATTACAGCTATCTGTATACAATCAAGCTTCATTTGTTGGAATCAAAGGTGAAGCTAATCCACGTGAAACATTGATTTATTCAATCTTAAATTTCTGTAATGACAAAACAGAAAAGACAATCTATGTGCCACAAGAACATCAAGAGTTCATTCAGCAGTTATTAACAAAGGCTAAATTTAACATCACAGTCTTACCTTATGAAAAAAATCAGGAAGTACCTGAAAACAGTGTGTTACATTGTGAAACATTGCCAGGACGACAATTTGCTGAAATCACAATGGAACAATCCGGTCAAGACTTTGATTCAGTCTTACAAAAACAGACAAATTACTTACGTCAAAATGGTATCATAACCATCAATCTATTGTTACCGACAAGTAATTCTTTGACCCCGGAAATCAATAGCCACCTACTTAAAAATGGATATTTCTTCTGTGGTTTCAAACCGACAGCTGATGGTAATTGGAAAATTGTTTATTGTAACTTGTTATCACAAATGTTTGATTTCAATAAATTACAGTTATTTAGCGAAGAGAGCAAACAACTAAGTGAATATATTCAAACAGAATATAAGAAAATTGCCGAATAAAACGATTCGACATATCAACCTAAAAGGGCTATCTAATTGGATAGCCCTTTTTTATTAAAAAATTGAAAGAGAGAGGAGTAAAAATATAAAGTTTTTTGAATTGAATAAAGAACCGAATTTATTATGTAGTTTTGCAAATATTTCACGACAAATGATAAACAATAAAACATGAGAATCTTTCTAATCATTTTGGGGCTATTCCTTTTCATAGATAACTGTTTTTCACAGACGTATGAAGAATTGATCGAGAAAAGCTATGATTATCTGGACAAGAACGATCTACTTTCTGCAGAAGAATGCCTCAAAACTGCCATGCGAAAAGAACCTGCTAACCCTGTTAATTACGCTCTTCTTACTAATTTAGG
>JAFYOM010000375.1 GCA_017560165.1 Parabacteroides sp. | reverse complement strand
TATAATAGCAGCATTATATGGGACGCTCATGATAGAAACCAAACAACTACAAACAGACAATTGGTATACCCACATAGCAGCATACAATCTATCATTGGGGATTATTAACTTATTGTAAAAAAGCCATAATCCAATAGTTTCTGCTAAAATCAAAACTAAGCAAGAAATTAATATATGGATAAATATACTTGTTGAAAATATATTTCGTAAACGTTGTTGATTTCCTTTACCTATTTCAAATGTTAGAAAACGTTGTGTAGAAGAGGCCATTGCTGAATTTAAAAATGTAAATAAGACAACAACGCCTCCTACTACATTATATATTCCATAATCAACAATACCCAATACATCTAAAATTAAACGAGAAGTTATCAATGCTATAAGTATATTAAAAAACATACGTATATATAGCATCAGTGTATTACGTACAATTCGATTCCTTTCGTCCATATCTCCCCAACAAAAAAGTCATTCTTTTTATAAACGGATATAAAGATACGACATTGTATCGTCTAAATTTAAAATAATGCCGTAACTTTGCTAAAAAAAGAGATGGATAAAATAAGTATATCTGTAATCATCCCTGTTTACAATGCAGAAGAATATTTAAAAACTTGTTTAAGAAGCATTCAAAATCAAACATATTCATCATTTGAAGTTTGGCTAATTAATGATGGTAGCCAAGATAAATCTGGAATAATTTGTGATACTTTTCAAGCGACTGATTCCCGATTTCATGTAATCCACAAACCTAATGGAGGTGTGAGTTCTGCTCGAAATGTTGGAATTGAAAATGCTAAAGGAGAATGGATTTGTTTTATTGACTCAGATGACACTGTTGAAAAGAATTATTTAGAAACTCTCCAACAATCTATTGGAGAAAAAAAAGACTTATTAATTATTCAAGGATTTAACACCATCTTTCACAATGGGAAAAAAGAACAACGGTTATTCAACAACTATTTTTATCCTTCAACTGAAATCTATAAAACATTTCAAGATTCCAATCTAAATCGTTGTGGATTTCCATTTGGTAAACTATACAACAAGGAGATAATCAATCAAAATAATATCCGATTTGATGAACAGATTCATTATGCTGAAGACGTAATGTTTATGTTAACTTACCTTTGCCATGTCTCTGCTATTCAAACAGTATCCGAAGCTAATTATAATTATTATGTGCGTAACAACGGTTCACTTTCACAACGTATATTTTCATTTAAATCAGAATATAAATGTTATCTAACCTATCTTGATAGATTAACAAAACTTGAAAAACGATTTAATCTACCCAAAAGTTCTACATTAAAAGCTAAAAATGTAATTTCTGAATATTTAATACGCCGTTCAATCGGGTCCTTATATCAACATTCGACAAGAGAACCACTTAAAAAACGAATTTTCATATTAAAAAGCCTTACTGGCGAACAAATAAATTTCTTAAAGAGGTATTATAAAAACTGCAATTGGTTTCACAAAGTAACAGTTTTTCTTCTATCCAAACATTATTACTACCTTTGTGATTGGTTCAATCAATGTATTGCTTGGGGACGTTCCATCAAGCAACGTCTAATAAAGTAAAATAATGTCTCTACGAAAGATAGATTTACAAGAATGCCATCAGTATCTACTCAAAATAGCTGCATGTTTTGACACTATCTGCACAAAACATCAAATACCCTATTATATGTTAGGAGGTACTATGTTGGGGGCCATTCGCCACAAAGGTTTTATTCCTTGGGATGATGACATGGACTTTGGTATTCCTCGCCCCTATTATCAAATGTTCATAAGAATTGCACAAAAAGAGTTGCCCAAAGAATATGAACTTCTAACAAAAAATAATACAAAGGCCATAAGAAAAGGGTTTATCAAAATTCAACTAAAAGGGAGCAAGGTCATTGAAAAAGTTTTTGAATTAGAAAATAATGATTCTTACAATGGTATAGCTATTGATATATTCCCTTTAGATGGAGTAAAAAAAGTATCGTATAAAGAGAAACTTCATGATAAATATATATTCTTACTAATGCGTATCCATGAAGGACAATTTTGTTCTCTTTCTATACGGAAAGGTTTAAAAAAAATAATCGCAGCCTTTATCAAAAAATTACCTATTAACGAAAAAAAACTTGCTGATTATATCGATAAACTCATTCAACAAAGGAATTACGATTATTGTGACAAAATTGCAAATTATTACGGGCACTGGAAAGAGAAAGAAACGGTTGATAAGACAGTTTTAGGAATCCCCCAAATATATCCTTTTGAATCATTAAATTTGAAAGGAGTCGAATTATGGGATAGCTACTTAACTTCCTTATATGGTAATTATATGAAATTACCACCCAAAGAAAAACAAATCAACCATGCCGATGACATTTACATCAATGAGTAAAAAACAAAAAAGTTCTCATTTCATATTAGGAATGAGAACTTTTTTATCATTATTTCTTTAATTCTTTCTTTAAATCACTCCAAATAGAAAGGAATAACCATTTTATCGAAAGCCACATCATAGAAAATAATATCGTAAATACTATTACTCCAATAGCTGCATATAACTTACGAGGAGCAACCAAACCAGATTTCACATAAGGTTCATCTATAATTCTAGCACGCTCTTTTCCTTCTCCTAATGTTATATTAATTTCTTCCTGCTTCTGTAAAAGAACTAAATAAACTCCTTGATAAATTTCTTGCTGACGCTTTAAGTCAACATAAGAACGTTCTTGCTGAGGAATTTTATTCATACGAGATAAAATTTGTTTCTCTTTTTCCTTTAAATTCTGGTAAGTTAAATCCATACTTTTACGAGAATTTTCAATCATCGTAAAAACACTTTCACGCATCCGATCTGCTTGTGTTGTCAATGTTGCAACCATCGGATTATGTTCACTTGAATTCTTAATTACTCGCTCACGTTCCACCAAGGTTTGATTATATGACGACAAAGCTCCACCAGAAGGTCCTTCTCCACTTCCATCCGTTGAGGGAGTATATAACGATGGGACTAATTTATACTTATTCTCAGGATTATGAACAAATTGATCCATCAAATCAATTAAATGACGTTGAGCTTCTAATTCTATAATTTTAGATTGTAACTCCTGCATTGCTGTTGCATACATTTGTACATCAAATTCAACCATCGTAATCTTATTCTTCGTCTTATAAGATTCAATAGCTGCCTCTATCTTTCCTAACTCTTCTAAAGCATTATTTAATCGTTCATTTACAAATGATAAAGATTTCTTACCTAACTGCTGTTTATAATCTTCAGCTTGCCTATTATAACATGCTATTAAAACATTAAACATATCTAATGCACGTTTTTTCTCATAATCTTGACAAGTTAACTGTAATATATTAGACGATTTAGAATAATCTTCAATTAAAAACTCTTCATACAATTCTTCAGCTACAAATGTGGGAGGATTCACATCTACTAGCAATCTAAAATTATCAGCTTTATGCGTAATAAAATTAGAATAATCAATTGTTAAATGATGCCCCAATATTTCTATTGTAGCAGGTAAAGATTCTATTTTAAACGACTGCTTATAGGTTTTAAATGTAGAAAATTTAACTTTTGCATCAACATCTACAGAACCATTCGCTTTATGAGAAATATCTAATTTAAACGTATGTTCCAAATTTCGCAAAGAAACAGAATCACAAGAGACTTTCAAAGGTTCAGTTCCATACAAACGATATCCAAAAGTATAAGGTTCACTATAATCCACATAAATACCAAGTTGAATAATCATTTCTCTCAATAACTTATTCGAACTTAAAGTCACTAATTCATCATCAAAAACAATAGATGATCCAGTATTAGTATTCAAACCAAAAGACTTCATTAAACCAGCTGCCTCACCTAAACCAAATCCTCCTGAAGAAAATGTTTCTTTATCATCTTGCAATAAAATCTGAGCTGTGACCTCATAGGTCTTTGGATAAAATATAAGATAAAAAATTGCTATTATTAATGAAAACAAAACACATCCCCCTATCAACTTCCAATGAGTTAGATAACTAATAAAGAGTCCTCTTAAATCAACTGTTTCATTATCTTTTAATTCTTCTTTCATAATAAAAACCTTATTATTTAGTAATAGCCAAAATGACAGTTGTTATTACAGATATAGCACTTAATATAGAAGTAAAAACAGTTATGCTATATTGTTGCGCTTGACTGTAACGTGCATTTTTCTTCTTGGCTTCATTAGGTTCTACATATACCACATCATTTTGTCGTAAATAAAAATAGGGAGATGTAAAAATAGCAGGATCTGTTATATCTACACGTCCAAATTCTTTTTTACCATCTTTATCTCGTATGACTAATATATTTTTTCGATTAGCATTAATGGTTAAATCTCCAACTAAACCAAGTACATCCAAAATCGATACGCGGTCATTTTTAATTGCAACTGCACCAGGACGAGCAACCTCTCCCATTAATGTAACTTTAAAATTCACAATCTGAACATTCACATTCACTCCTTTTACATATTTATCTATAGCAACACGCAAATTTTCAGCTAACTCTTGTTTTGAAAAACCTGCAGCCTGCACTTTTCCTAAAATAGGGAAATTTATACTGCCATCTTTATAGACTAAATAAGTTTGCAATTGGTCCGATTTTTGAATTTTTTCTTCACCTTCTGCAATATAAGAAAAAACAGGAGGATTAAAAGGAGTCAATACAGAAGGATCCCATCCTGTTACAGTAATAGTCAACAAGTCATCCGGAGAAATTTTAGTCGAATAAGATTGACTCATTTGTTCCAATTGTTCTTGGGACAAATCATCTACACCTTGAAAATAGGTAACATCTTTGGGGGCAGAACAAGCTCCTAATAACAAAGCAAAAAATATCACTAAAGATATACACTGAATTCTCATAATTTTGTTATTTCAAATGAGGTTGTAAAGATACTATTTTTATTTGAACTCACACAAACTACATGATTACTCCTTTAACGTCTCAAATTTGGATATATTGCTATATCTATGAGAAAAAAGATAGGATATTAATCTCTTTTCTTGTACTTTTGTCATAAAGAATATTTGAAATGGTTGAGATAGGGAAATATAACACACTTAGAATCATTAAGATTTTAAGTTTTGGGGCTTATTTAGACGGAGGAGATGGTCTTGAAATTCTTTTACCGACTCGCTATGTTCCTCAAGATATTAAAATTGGAGATGAAGTTGAAGTTTTTATTTATCATGACAATGAAGGTCGATTGATAGCAACAACTGTCAAGCCTCTTGCTATTGCCGGAGAATTCCAATTTATGGAGGTTAAATCCGTCAATAAGACCGGAGCTTTCCTTGAATGGGGATTAATGAAAGATTTATTAGTTCCTTTCAAAGAACAAAAAATGCCTATGCGTGAAGGTAAGTGGTATTTAGTTTATATTCATGTAGATCATGTCACTAAACGTATTGTAGCATCAGCTAGAATTGATAAATATTTAGACAATACAATCCCAGAATATTCTTTTAATCAAGAAGTTGATTTACTGATTGCTGATGAAACGGAGATTGGCTATAAGGTTATTATAAATAACTCTCACTGGGGATTGATTTATCATAATGAGATATTCCAACGATTAGAAAAAGGGGATCATCTAAAAGGGTATATAAAAGAGGTACGTGAAGATGAAAAGATAGATGTGAGTTTAACCCCTCTTGGTTATCAAAAAGTAGAGGGTATCGCTAGTGTAATTTTAGAATCACTAAAAGCGCAGGGAGGTTTCATTGCTGTACATGATAAAAGCGAACCTGATCTCATTTATTCACTATTCCGTTGTAGTAAAAAAGCGTTTAAACAGGCTATTGGTTCACTTTACAAACAAAAACTTATTACAATTGAGTCTCATGGCATCAAACTTCTTTTTGACAAATAAGAAATTTATGTAACCTATAGCAATACCATTTTTAAATCGTGAAATGATTTATATTCTATCTTTGTGTTCTAATAAATAAAGACAATACATGAATTGGTTACAAGAGGCTTTTTTAGCACCTACCATGGTACAAGCAATTATCACTATATCATTAGTATCTGCATTAGGATTGTGTTTAGGAAGACTCAAAATATTCAACATCTCATTAGGTGTTACATTTGTTTTCTTTACCGGTATTTTAGCAGGTCATTTAGGTATTGTGGTAAATGAAGATATGCTCCTATTTGCACAAAGTTTCGGATTAGTATTATTTGTATATGCTTTAGGATTACAAGTCGGACCTGGCTTTTTCTCTTCTCTAAAAAAAGGAGGGATACCTCTAAATATGATGGGGTTAGGTATTATCCTATTAGGTTTATTAATGGCCTTAATCTTACATTGGACAACTGGTATTTCCCTGCCCAATATGGTTGGTTTACTTTGTGGAGCTGTAACCAATACACCAGCATTAGGAGCAGCCCAACAAGCGTTATTACAAATCGACCCAAATAGTACCGATGAAATAACAGATATGGCTTTAGCATGCGCAGTAGCCTACCCTCTCGGAGTTGTTGGAGTTATATTGGCCATTATTTGTTTAAAATCAATCTTTGCAAACAAAACATTAGATAATCAGAAAGAGAAAAAGGATAACACTACTTATATTGCAGAATTTGGTGTTACCAACCCTGCCATTTATGGTAAAAGTATCAAAGATGTTATGAAACTAACTAATAAACATTTTGTCATCTCTCGTATATGGCGAAATGGAAAAGTCAGTATTCCTACCTCTGATACCTTATTAAATGAACATGACCATCTTTTAATCACTTCTGTTAAATCTGATGTAGAAAACATAAAGACTCTTTTTGGAGAACAAGAGAATGTTAATTGGAACAAAGCTGATATTGATTGGAATGCGATTGATAGCCAATTGATTTCTCGTCGAATTGTTGTATCAAAAAGTAAAATCAATGGTGTAAAATTAGGGACTCTTCGTCTTCGAAACCTTTATGGTATCAACATTACCCGCGTAAATCGTGCAGGTATCATATTATTACCTTCACCAGAGTTACGCCTACAAATTGGTGATCGACTTACCATCGTAGGTGAAGCTAATTCTGTCAATTCGGTAGGAAAAATATTAGGAGATGAAATCAAACAATTGAAAAACCCAAATCTTCTATCGGTATTCATAGGAATCACTTTAGGTATGCTTTTAGGAGCGTTACCTATAACTTTTCCCGGAATGAGTACACCTATTAAATTAGGTATTGCCGGAGGGCCGGTTATCGTTGGTATTTTAATGGGAGCATTTGGACCTCGTTTTCACTTAACCACTTATACCACAATGAGTGCAAATCTAATGCTTCGTCAATTGGGTATCACCATTTATTTAGCCGGATTAGGAATCCAATCCGGTGGAAACTTCTTTGAAACCGTATTCCGAGCAGAGGGAGCACTATGGATTGGTTTAGGATTCTTATTAACAATCGTTCCCGTTCTGATTGTTGGTTTTATGGCCTCTCAATTCTTTAAATTAAGTTATGCTCAAAACATTGGTATGTTATGTGGTTGTATGGCAAACCCTATGGCACTAAACTATGCGAATACAACAGTTGAAGGAGATGAACCTTCAGTCGCTTACGCAACGGTTTACCCCTTTTCTATGTTTATCCGTGTAATTTCAACCCAATTGCTGTTAATGCTCTTTCTTTAACAGCATTTAGAGCATTGAATCAATACTTTGTCTCCATTAGCCAAAGTCGTAGCAAAGAGATAAACATCTCCTCCATCCTTAACTTTGGTCCGTTTACGAAGTTCCTCAACTGTAAGAGGAAAATTGCGTACAGTGATATTTGCTTGAGGGATTATTCTTGACAAGCCTTTACAGAGCTTTCCGGAAAAAGGATGTACCTCATCTATACGAAAAATACGCCCTGGAAAATCCGAGACTAACTTTTCTGAGGTATAAAGATGACTGTTTATATGTAATTTCTTTACGTCATAACAAAAAGCGACCTGTTTAAAAGCTCCTGCTTTCAATACTGAAGCATTTGGTTCATAAAGAAAATCTCCTACTCCTTCATATTTCAAGATTTCTGTCCGATGTTCATCTCCTATGGTAAAAGAGAAAACAGACTCTTTTCCTTCCGATGTAAAATTAACGCAATGAATTATAGGTTCTTCAATAGCAGTAGTTCGTTCTACCACAAACAACAATTCCTTACATTCATTCTTAACAGAAAGAACATATACAACACTCGTTCCTGGTAGTAAATCCAACGTCATTTGGATGTCTGCCATAGGTGACAATTTAGCAATTACCCGAGGAGCACGTTTTAACAATTCTGGAAGTAGTTCTGGTAAGTTCGGCTCACAATCAGACAAAGCAAACATACGTTTATTACTCTCTCCCCGTCTAGCTGGATCTATATAAAAAGCATCAACACTTGGTAACTCTTCAATATATTGGGTAGTATCCACATTCAACACTCGGATATTATCAGCTCCTAACACATTAAAATTATGAGTTGCGACCTCACAATAAGCAGGAAAACGTTCAATATAGGTTAATTGTTTTACCTTACGAGAAAAATAATAGCTATCAATCCCCAAGCCTCCGGTTAAATCACACATTGTCCAATTCGCTTCAACTAACAATTGTTTATAAAGGGCTGTTTGCTCCGAAGAACACTGTTCCGCAGCAATTTTTGCAGGAAACACCAACTCTTTATTGGCATACCATGATGGTAATTTATCACGAATTTGACGACGGGAAACTATCTGTTCAACCAAAAAAGGGATATCTAAACCGGGATATTTTGAAGCAGACAATAACAAACGAGAAGTATCATCCGTTATATGTTCTTGAATAAATTGAATCTGTTGTTTCGTTAACATTCAGTTCTCCATCTACATTTACGTAGACAAATATAATCTTTTTCAACAATATCTTCTATCATTCCTAATTATCTTTAATAAGAATGAAACCTTCATCTAAGGTTCCTCTTCTATTTATATTCTGATATTCTCTTTTTAATCAAAAAAAAGATATAATAATTGATAAGATGTAGCTAACTTTGTAATATCAATATTTAAAATTAAAAAAATGAACAATACACAAATAACAAAACAACAGATTCTGGTTGTCGGTAGTTCCAATACCGATATGGTTATTAAAGCAGCTCATTTACCTCGTCCAGGTGAAACTATTTTAGGAGGGACATTCTTTATGAACCCTGGAGGAAAAGGTGCAAATCAAGCTGTTGCAAT
>JAFYOM010000374.1 GCA_017560165.1 Parabacteroides sp. | reverse complement strand
TTTGGCAGTACCACTTATTATTGAAAAGATCATTAAGAATAGAGTATTCCCTGAATTAGAAAAACCTTTAATCAAGTTATTATTGAAAATTCCATTTGTAGAAAATAAAATACTTGATAAAGTTGCAAAAAAATTAGAAGCATCGTTCGGTGGACAATGTGGAGAAATTGTGATTGGTGGAGCTGCTATCAATAAAGAGGTTGAAGCATTCCTTAAATCCATTAACTTCCGTTACACTGTTGGTTATGGTATGACAGAATGTGGTCCACTAATCTCTTATGAACAGTGGGATACATTCAAACAGGGTTCTGTTGGACGCGTTGTTGATCGTATGGAAATCAAGATCGATTCCAGCAAATCAGAAAACGAGGTAGGAGAAATTCTAGTTCGCGGTACTAATGTCATGTTAGGATACTATAAAAATGAAGAAGCTACAAAAGCTGTTATGCTTCCAGATGGCTGGATGCGTACAGGCGACTTAGGCTTTATTGATGACGATGGATTCTTGTTTATCCGTGGACGTAGTAAGACTATGATTTTAAGTTCTAACGGACAAAACATCTATCCTGAAGAAATCGAAGATAAATTAAACAATATGCTTTATGTTGCAGAATCTTTAATCATCTCACAAGGAGGAAAATTAGTAGCATTGATTTATCCAAATTGGGAACAGATAGATAGAGATAAAATACAACATTCTGAGATTGAAAAGTTGATGGAAGAAAACATCAAAAATCTTAACATTGAAATGCCGGCATATTGTAAGGTTGCTACTTTCAAGTTGTATCAAGAAGAATTTGAGAAAACTCCTAAACGTAGTATCAAACGTTATCTCTATCAACCGACAGAGAATAATTAATAACTCTAATTCAAAGTTTCTTATGTACAATTATTTAAATTCTATTTCTTTATTTTGTACATAAGAAACTTGAATATTACCTCCCGCATTCCCATCACTTTCCTGTAAAGGTAATATTCTAACCCTACTCAAATATAAAGTACCTTTTGTAGCAGATGTCAAATTTGAGAAATGAAATGCTATATTCTGTACACCCTCTAAATCACTGTTTGTATTATATACACCTCCATTGTAAGTAATATGAACTTGAATGAATTCATCCTCTCCTATTGGATTTCCTTCCCATTTTATGATTGTGATCTTTTGGTTATGAATTGCTCGAAAAGAATCAGGAATAGCTATTGGCGAAACATCATTTATAGAAACTTGATTGATATAAGTCTGACCCTTCCATCGATTAAATGTAAATGTTACTGGTATTAGGCCGGGTTTAGACAGCATGTACATATAATATCCCATTCCTAAAAAAGAGGGAATCTCTCCATTAAAAAGGATTCCTTTTTCAGGCAACCTAAGATTTGCTCCCTCCTTATCTTTCTTATTAAAATTTGCACCTATTCCTGTTACATTTTGAGTAACATTATATTCAACAGCTAAATTTTGATAAAAAGGGATAGAAGGATCTATTATTCCTGAATGATCCTCTTCACAAGAAATAAATATAAAACAAAGAAAGATATTGTATAAAAACTTCTTCATATTCTCATAAACAAATATTCTTATGAGATAACAGCCAATATCCTCCGAAGTGCTTTCTCTTTAACTTTATTTGCATTCTCCTAACTATAATAAAAAAGGGTGTATCACTGAGATACACCCTTTTTGTTATCTTTTATTATAAAATGATTATTGATTCATTTTATCTTCAATAGCTTTCATTTCAGCACCCATATCCAAAGTATAGTAGATATTTCTCAATACAATCATATACTCCATTTCTGTTGGTTTTGCTTCATGAGCTTGTTTGAAATAAGGAAGAGCTTGTTTGAAATAATTCTTAGCAACATTTATTTCTTCCTGATATTTGTTAGTATCAGTAATGTTATCAGCTTCATTTCTTTTGCTTGCACCTTGGTTGTAATATACACGACCTAAATTAGCCATAGCATCTACCAAAGAAGGATCTTTTTCCAAAGCCAATTTGAAGTTCTTTTCTGCATTAGCATAATCTTTCAAACCTGTTTCATAAACATAACCTAATACATTATAAACATTAGCCAAATGTTTATTATCAGATTGTTTAGAAGCTGCCAAATTCAAAGCTTCCAAAGCTTTTTCATTTCTATTTGTTGAAACATAAATGTTAATCAAGCTATTCAAGAAATAAGAAGAATCTGGGAAAATTTCATGACCAGAGATCAATGTTTTTTCAAGACTTACAGTATCTCTAGCTTGTTCATATTCATAGCAAAGATATGAATATACATCGTATCTACGATAATCAGTATCTTTAGCACGTTCCAAAGCAGCAATAGCAGTCTTTGAATCATTCAACTGAGTTGCAGCAACAGCAGAGTAGAACTGAACTGTCATGAAAGCAGTATCTTTTGCTGCAGTCGGTGTACCTTCAAACATAGGTAAGTTTGCTACATCCATGTACTGATTGAAATAATCATATGCTTTCTTATAATCTCTCTGATCAAAGAAATAAGCACCACCATTGAATAAAGCTTGATGATTAGCTCCTAAAATAGACTTAATGTCTTTTGTATATTTAGGTTTCACTTTACCTTTTTCATTAGGAGCTTGATCCAATTCATATGCTTTCAAGAAATAAGGTAAAATGTTATACAAAGCTTCATACATTACAGGTTCATTTGGCTGTTGACCCAATACTTGTTTTGTGTTTTCAGCGTCAAACTGCTGATTTTCAATAAAACCTGCAACAAACCAAGTCTTTGCATCATTTTTTGTTTCAGGATTTTCTAAAGCACCCTTAATCAAATTTCTAGCTTCTGCGAAATCTGCATTCGGAGTCTTTGCAATACTTTGTGCCTCACTAACTGCCTTTTTCTGAGCAAATGAAGCAGATGCTGCAACGCATAGCGCAACTGTTAATAATACTCTTTTCATTTGTAATAGTTATTTGAGATTAAAATTTAAATTATTCGTTATTTGTTTCTTCTTCTCTTTGTTCGCCTTGTTCCACCACTCCATTCTCTAAAGTATCCTCTGGTTGCACAAATTCTTCTTCTGTGACCTCCTCTTCTTGTTGTGACAATACTTTACATACTGAAGCGATTTCATCATTACGTTTCTCCAAATTAATCAAACGAACCCCTTGAGTTGCTCGTCCAATTACATTTAGATCTGCGACCTTCATACGGATAGTAATACCTGACTTATTAATAATCATAATATCATTATCCTCTGTTACATTCTTTATGGCAACTAACTTACCAGTCTTTTCTGTAATATTAATTGTCTTAACTCCTTTTCCTCCACGATTTGTGATACGATAATCTTCGATATTAGAACGTTTACCATATCCTTGTTCTGAGACCACTAATATAGTATCTTTTTCTTTATCTTTTACACAAACCATGCCAACAACTTCATCATTAACATCATCATCAAGCAACATACCTCTTACACCAGAAGCGGTACGTCCCATTACACGTACTGCACTTTCATGGAAACGAATCGCTCGACCATTACGGTTAGCAATCAAGACCTCGTTATTTCCATTAGTCATACAAACTTCAATCAAACCATCATCTTCACGCAATGTAATAGCATTCACACCATTCTGACGAGGACGTGAGTAAGCCTCTAACAATGTCTTTTTAATGATCCCTTTCTTCGTACAGAACAACAAATAATGAGAATTGATAAACTCAGTATCAGTTGTCAACTTCTTCACACGGATAAAAGCATTTACTTTATCATCCGGTTCTATATTCAATAAATTCTGAATTGCTCTACCTTTTGAATTCTTAGCTCCTTCCGGTATTTCAAACACCTTCAACCAGTAACATTTACCTTTTGCTGTAAATATTAATAGTGTAGCATGCATAGATGCCGGATAGATATATTCCACAAAGTCTTCATCGCGTGTTTCAGAACCTTTCGCTCCTACACCACCGCGTCCTTGTGCACGGAATTCACTCAATGGAGTACGTTTGATATACCCCATATGAGAAATGGTAATAATCATCTCATCATCTGCATAGAAATCTTCCGGATTCAACTCTTCTGACGCATAAATAATATCAGTCTTACGTTCATCACCGTATTTATCCTTGATCTCTTGTAATTCATCTTTGATTACCTGCATACAAAGGTCGTCATTTTCTAGAATTTCTTTCAAATAAGCGATTAATTTTTCAATTTCTTCGTATTCTGCACGTAATTTATCTTGTTCCAAACCGGTCAATTGACGAAGTCTCATTTCAACAATCGCACGAGACTGAATTTCTGATAAAGAAAAACGTTCCATCAAACGTTCTATTGCTTCAGCCGGACTCTTAGATGATTTAATGATTGCGATTACTTCATCAATATTGTCAGATGCAATAATCAAACCTTCTAAAATATGAGCACGTTCTTCTGCTTTCTTTAAATCATACTGTGTGCGACGAATAACAACTTCATGACGATGGTCTATAAATGCTTTGATAAGGTCTTTCAAATTAAGCAATTTTGGACGCCCTTTTACCAATGCAATATTATTTACACTGAAAGAAGACTGCAAATCTGTCATCTTGTATAGCTTATTCAAGACCACACTTGAATTGGCGTCTCTTTTCACATCCACAACGATACGCATACCACTACGATCCGATTCGTCGTTTACATTAGAGATACCTTCTATACGTTTTTCGTTTACTAATTCTGCAATTTTCTTAATCAGTTCTGCCTT
>JAFYOM010000373.1 GCA_017560165.1 Parabacteroides sp. | reverse complement strand
TCGTTTTGGACCGCAGACAGATGACCACGATTATAACTTTAAGTTGAAACATGCAAAAGGTTTCCTTGAAGAGGGATCAAAGGTAAAGGCTTATGTTTTCTTTAAAGGACGTTCAATTCTTTTCAAAGAACAAGGTGAAGTGTTGTTATTGCGCTTTGCTAATGATTTGGAAGATTATGGTAAAGTAGAACAGTTGCCGGTTTTGGAAGGTAAACGTATGATTATTATGTTGTCTCCAAAGAAAGGCGGTTCATCGTCCTCCTCAAAACCTGTTGCTCCGAAGAAGCCAGCTGCTCCTTCTCAGCCAAAAGGTGATGAGTAATATTTAAAATGTAAAGAAATATCCCAAAGGGGAATCACGTTTAATAATTAAAATTTATTGGAAAATGCCTAAGATGAAGACTAATTCCGGTGCCAAAAAAAGATTCGCTCTTACCGGAACAGGTAAAATCAAAAGAAAACACGCTTTTAAGAGTCACATTCTTACAAAGAAGACTACAAAGCAAAAGAGAAATTTGACTCACACTGGTTTAGTTGACCGTGTTGATGTTAGCAACGTTAAACAGTTGCTTGGTTTGAAGTAATCTTTTATATTAAAGCGAGTTTTACAAGATTTTTATTAACCGAATGTATTAGCCAAAAAGATCATCCAAGCGTGATGACGCTAACATTCAAAACAGATTAGAATTATGCCTAGATCAGTAAATCATGTTGCTTCAAGAGCAAAAAGAAAACGTATTTTAAAACTTACCCGTGGTTATTATGGTGCACGTAAGAATGTTTGGACCGTAGCAAAAAATACATGGGAAAAAGGTTTAACTTATGCATTCCGTGACCGTCGTAACAAAAAACGTAACTTCCGTGCATTGTGGATTCAGCGTATCAATGCTGCAGCACGTTTGGAAGGTATGTCTTATTCTCGCCTAATGGGTGCTTTGCACGCTGCAGGTATCGAAATCAACCGTAAAGTTCTTGCAGATTTGGCAGTGAACCATCCGGAAGCTTTCAAAGCAATTGTTGCTAAGGTTAAGTAAGAAATTACTACATAGTAATCATAAAAAGAGTTCCAATTTTTGGGACTCTTTTTTTGTTATTATGTTTGGATTTTTCATCCCAATATTCTATCTTTGTGATAAAGAAAAAATGAGTTAGCCGCACATGTTCGATTGGGAGACTCATCAATTTTTTTTCAATTCCGAGACATCGCTCTTGTCGTCAATGGCGGGCCGCACCCTTCGGGGCATGCTTCGCACGGCGGATTACAAAGATGGCAAAGCACTCAAATCCTGTCATACGGAGTTTGTTCATATCTACTGTGCGGCTTTCTTTAAAATATAAAAGCTTTCCTTATTAAGGAAGGCTTTTTTTGTCTCGTTTATACCTGAACTATCAGGAATGTCTGGTTGTTTAAAATTTGTATAACTAACAATTAGAAAGGTGAATCAGATGAGACAAAAATTGATTATTTTCTTCTTTTGGGGTATTGGGTTGTTGGGCATGGCTCAACAAAAGCCTATTCAATATGTAAATCCTTTTATCGGTACAAGTAATTATGGAACGACTCATCCCGGAGCGATTTGTCCGCAAGGGATGATGAGTGTAGTACCATTTAATGTGATGGGGGCAGAAAGTAATCGGTTTGATAAGGACAAACAGTGGTGGTCTACTCCTTATTCTGCAGATAATAATTTTTTTACAGGATATGCACATGTGAATTTGAGTGGTGTCGGTTGTCCGGATTTAGGGAGTTTATTGTTAATGCCTACAACCGGTGACTTGCATGTGGATTATCGTGAGTATGGAAGTCAATATAAAGATGAAGTGGCAACTCCCGGATATTATGCTAATTATTTGACAAAGTATCATATTCAGACAGAAGCAACCGCTTCTATGCGTACCGGTCTGACTCGTTTTGTCTTTCCAAAAGGACAGGGAAATATTCTTTTAAATTTAGGTGAGGGATTGACGAATGAAACTGGTGCAACAGTTCGGATTGTGAATGAAACAGAAATTGAAGGTTCAAAATTGTTAGGTTCTTTTTGTTATCATTCTCAAGCTGTTTTTCCTATCTACTTTGTCATGAAGGTAAATAAAGTTCCTAAAGATATAGGCTATTGGAAAAAAATGCGTGAAACTGATGGGCCGGAAAAGGTGTGGAATCCGGATAATGGAAAATATAAACTATATACCGGCTATAAAAGAGAAATAAGTGGAGATGATATAGGAGTGTGGTTGAGTTACGATACAAGTGAAAATGATACAATAGAGGTGAAAATGGGAGTCTCTTTTGTCAGTATCGCAAATGCACGGTTAAACATGGATACTGAACAACCTGATTTTGACTTTGAAAAAGTATATGCTTCAGCTCGTAGTATGTGGAATGAAAATTTATCACGTGTCATCGTTGAAGGAGGGACAGAAGATGATAAAGTTGTCTTTTATACAGCCTTATATCATGTTTTAATTCACCCCAATATTATTCAGGATGTCAATGGTGAATATCCAATGATGGAAAGTCTGAATGTCGGACATACTACTGGAAATCGTTATACGGTGTATTCTCTCTGGGATACTTATCGAAATGTTGGTCCTTTAATGACATTACTTTATCCGGAAAAACAGTTGGATATTATTCGAACGATGATTGCGATGTATAAAGAGAGTGGTTGGCTTCCTAAATGGGAATTGTATGGACGTGAGACTTTGACGATGGAGGGAGATCCGGCTATCCCTTATATTGTTGATGCTTATTTACGAGGTTTACGTGGTTTTGATATTGATACGGCTTATGAAGCGATGTATAGGAGTGCAACAACCCCCGGGAAGTTTAATTTACTTCGGCCGGATATTGATGATTATATAGATAAAGGTTATATCCCTTTACGTGAACAGTATGATAATTCGGTCTCACATGCGTTGGAATATTATTTGGCAGATTGGAATTTGTCTTTGTTGGCAAGTGCTTTAGGGAAAAAGAAGGATGCCCAATTATTTCGTGATCGAGCTATGGGGTATAAGCATTATTATAGTAAAGAGTATGGGACACTTCGTCCTATTTTACCTGATGGCTCGTTTTATTCTCCTTTTGATCCGAAAGAGGGTGAAGATTTTGAACCCAGTCCGGGATTTCATGAAGGAAATGCTTGGAATTATACTTTCTATATCCCTCATGATATAAAAGGATTGGCAAAGTTGATGGGAGGAGGTCGGAATTTCGTTGAGCGGTTACAAATGGTCTTTGATAAAGGATATTTTGATATGACAAATGAACCGGATATTGCCTATCCTTATTTGTTTAGCTATTTTAAAGGAGAAGCGTGGCGAACTCAAAAGATCGTACATGAATTATTGCAAAAATATTATCATAATGCACCGAATGGTCTTCCTGGAAATGATGATACCGGAACGATGTCTGCATGGGCTATCTTTTCTATGATGGGGTTCTATCCGG
>JAFYOM010000372.1 GCA_017560165.1 Parabacteroides sp. | reverse complement strand
GGTGTTGTTTTTTGTGTTGACTGCATCTGAATTGCATGAAACCGAAGAAGCAGAGCTGATGAATCAGGCTGCGGAAGAAACTTGCGGCCTGAATAAGAATTATTTGATTGTTAAGAGAATTTTGGATCTGATCCTGTCAAATTAATATCTTTCTCAGGAATGATAATTCCCAAAGAAAATGTACCCAACACAAATATCAAAACAGTAATCAACGCTCCTATAAAAACAGCTTTTGGATAATTTACAGAAGGATTATCCATGTCTTTCACATGAATACCTCCCATTTCCATTCCTGCATAGAATAAGAATATACTGGCAGCTAACACCAAATTATCAAACTTTGAAAAATCAGGAAAGAAATCACTATGAAAATCCAAATTGGAAGGACCTCCCATTGCCAAATAGATAATACCTAAAACAATAAGTAAAGCAGCAGGAATAATTGTTCCTATCAAACCACCGATTTTAGCAACTTTTCCTACCCATCCTAAGCCTTTCAATGATATAAAGGTAGCCAACCAATAAATAATCAGGACTATTATCAAAGTATAATATTTGTTAGAGGCCAACGTCATATCATGTACGTCATTCATTCCGATAAAAGCAATTGAAACAGCACCAAATGTTAATACCGTCGGATACCAAATCGTACTTTCAATCCACTGCAACCAAATAGCTAAAAACCCCCATTTTTTCCCAAAGG
Source organism: Parabacteroides sp. (assembly GCA_017560165.1). Lineage (GTDB taxonomy): Bacteria > Bacteroidota > Bacteroidia > Bacteroidales > Tannerellaceae > Parabacteroides. The sequence continues at coordinate 6,906 of JAFYOM010000372.1, read as the reverse complement.
CTTCTCCTACCCAACGGAAAACACCTCCTTGTTTATCTTGGAACATAGCAGCCAATTCGGCTGCTACTAAAGAGGTCGGTATTAAAAATACAATGGCTGCAAACAGATAGTAAAAAGCAGAACTTAATCCATAAACAGCTTCAGCAGGTAAACCACGAAGTGAAACGACTGCTGTTACATTCATAACCGCAAGAGTAAAAACACTAAGTTTTACTACATTCCCCGTACTCTTCATCATAAAATCTATTTTTTCTTATGGGGTGTTCCTGTATGTGTAAAAACAGATCCTTTTACCTCAAAATTCTTGTCTTGAGCAATACGAGTAGGAGTCGGATATTCCAATTTTTCAAGTTCAGCAACCGCCTCTTTTATATCATTTAGCAACATATCTGCCATATCACGACTAAATCCTTGACGCGCTACAATACGCATTACGACATATTCTTGGATATTATTTGGCAATGTATAAGCAGGTACCATCCAACCACTTTGTTTCAATTTATCTTGTAAATCATACAACGTCCATTTGGCTTTCTTCGCATATTCCGGTTTCAGATACCAAATAAACAATGGATTTACAACTTCATGACTATAATTGATAAACGGAGCCATTTTACCAATTTCACGATGTAAATATTGAGTAATTTCCATACAATTATGTTGTATCTCTTTATAACCTTGGAAACCTAAACGAATAAATTGATAATATTGACCCAGTATTTGAGCTGCCGGACGAGAAAAGTTTAATCCAACCTGTGTAATATTTGCACCCAAATAATTAACACTAAACGACATTGACTTAGGTAAATAGGTTTGATCTTTCCATACAACCCAACCTAATCCCGGATAAACCAAACCAAATTTATGTCCGGATGTACTGATAGACAACACCCATTTTAAACGAAAATCCCATTTATGTTCCGGTTTCAAGAAAGGAAGAATAAAACCTCCGGAAGCTGCATCTACATGAATTGGAATATCATATCCTGTTTTCATATTATATGCATCAAGTTCTTTATTTAAAGCCTCTACATCATCATTTAAACCAGTCCACGTAACTCCCATAATAGGAACAATACAAATGGTATTTTCATCACACATTTTCAAGGCTGCTTCCGGATCTAAAGTAGTTTTTTCTAATGTTAAAGGGACTTGACGCATTTCCACTTGCCAAAGTTGTGCGAACTTTTCCCATACTACCTGATAGCCGGCAGAAATAACAAAATTAGGTTTATCAACCGGTTTACCGGCAGCCAATCGTTTTTCACGCCAACGTAACCAAGCTGCCACTCCACCTAACATACAAGCTTCCGAAGAACCAATGGCTAAAGCTCCGGTTTTCCATTTGTTTTTTTCCGGTGTATTCCATAAGTTAGCAATAATGTTGATACATTTAGCATTCATGACAGCCACACGTGGATATTCTGTCTCGTCAATATAGTTAATACTAATTGCTTCATTCATCAATTTGGTGGCATAATCATCCATATAGGTCGTAACAAACGTAGCTAAGTTTAAACGAGGTTGTGTCTGTGCATACGTTTCATCTTTTACCATTTGATAAGCAATTTCAGGCGTAGTAGGACCATCAGGTATCCGATCTACCGGAGAAGATTGCAACATTGTTTCTGAACCAAAAATAGCTGTTTTAGCGTCTCCTTTTCTAAAATTTAAATCTTCCATGTCTTTTTAATTTTTAATAATTAATGGTATGATCGATTTTTCCAAATCGATTGTATGCCAAAAACAACCGCTATTTCTAAATGTTCTCTCTTTTTGGTTAAACACACAATATTTGAATTTTATTAGGAAAATTCCATTTTAAAAAAGAAGCATACGCGCTTTTTATCAAAAAAGAAATCTCCATAAACTCTAAAATGAATTTATGGAGATTTCTTTTATTTCCCGTTTATGATTCGTTTTATATCATTCAGCTTATTCAAGGCCTCTAACGGGGTTAAATTATTTACATCTAAATTTTTTATTTCATCACGTACCTGACTTAAGATAGGATCATCCAATTGGAAAAAGTTTAATTGGAATCCATCTGCTGATGAAGCGATTCCTTTTACCGGTTTACTCTTTATCCCCTTCGTTTTCTGCGTCGAAATTCCTTCTTGACGATTCTCTGTTTCCAACTGTTTCAATATCTCATTGGAACGTTTGACAATACTTCTCGGCATTCCCGCCATTTTAGCTACATGAATCCCAAAACTATGTTCACTGCCCCCACGAACCAATTTACGCAAGAAAATCACCTTATTATTGACCTCTTTTACCGATACATTGTAATTCTTGATTCGCTTAAAAGAAGATTCCATTTCATTCAACTCATGATAATGGGTTGCAAAAAGCGTTTTTGCACGAGCAGTCGGATGTTCATGGATATACTCCACAATAGCCCAAGCGATAGATATCCCATCATAGGTACTGGTTCCACGTCCCAACTCATCAAAAAGCACTAAACTACGAGAAGACATATTATTCAATATATCGGCCGCTTCGTTCATCTCTACCATAAAGGTTGACTCTCCCAACGATATATTATCAGAAGCACCTACTCGTGTAAATACTTTATCAACGATACCAATATGAGCCGATTCGGCCGGTACGAAACAACCAATTTGCGCCATCAACGTAATCAATGCTGTCTGACGAAGTAATGCAGATTTACCAGCCATATTAGGCCCCGTAATCACTATAATTTGTTGTTTCTCATCATCTAGATAAACATCATTTGCGATGTAAGATTCTCCTATCGGTAACTGTTTTTCAATCACCGGATGACGTCCTGCCTTGATATCTATGATTTGTGAATCGTTGATACCCGGACGAATGTATTTATTGCATGCAGCTACCTTTGCAAAAGAGAGCAAACAATCCAAACGACCAATTAAATTAGCATTTAACTGGATAGGTGGAATATATTCGGAAAGACAAAGAACCAACTCATTAAAAAGACGAGACTCCAAAGAAAGTATTTTCTCTTCTGCTCCTAAAATCTTTTCTTCGTACTCTTTTAATTCTTCTGTTATATAACGTTCGGCATTAACCAATGTTTGCTTACGTATCCATTCAGCCGGCACTTTATCTTTATAGGTATTACGCACTTCAATGTAATAACCAAAGACATTATTAAAACCAATCTTTAAACTTGAAATACCGGTAGCTTCAATCTCTCTCTGTTGTACTTTCAGTAGATAATCTTTACCTGAATAGGCAATGGCACGTAATTCATCTAGCTCCTCATTTACACCGGAAGCAATCACCCCTCCTCTATTCAACAAAGAAGGTGGATCATTATTTATCTCTTTTTCTATCCTATCTCGTATTGAAGCACAAGCATTCAATTGTTCCCCTATCCGACAAAGACAAGGTTCTTCACTATTCATACAAGCCTCTTTGATTGGTTCTATTGCACGTAAAGCAACCTTCAATTGTACCACTTCACGAGGTGAAACACGACCGACAGCCACTTTTGAAATGATACGTTCCAAATCCCCTATCTGTTCCAACCTATCTTCCAACAATTCTTTGATTTCCGGATGTTTGAAAAAGTATTCTACTACATTCTGTCTATCTTGAATAGGCTTCACATCCTTCAATGGAAAAAGAATCCAACGGCGCAACATACGAGATCCCATAGGAGAAACAGTCTTGTCCAACACATCCAAGAGGCTTGTCCCTTCCTCATTCATGGTTCCTACCAACTCCAAGCTTCGTACTGTAAACTTATCCAAACGGACATAGCGATCCTCCTCTATACGAGATAAAGAGGTGATATGAGAAATATGCGTATGTTGAGTTTGGTCTAAATAATAAAGAATGGCTCCTGAAGCGACAATACCCAATTTTAAATGTTGTACTCCAAACCCTTTTAGATTCTTCGTTTCAAAATGTTTTAATAAGCGATCCGTGGCAGCATCCGATGTAAATATCCAGTCATCCAATTCAAAGACAAAGAAACGAGGGCCAAAAGCCTCTTCAAACTGTTTACGTCCTCCACGTTCTATCAAAACCTCTTTAGGAGAAAAATTATTCAGCAGTTTATCAATATAATCAATAGTCCCCTCTGCCGTCAGAAACTCACCGGTAGAAATATCCAAGAAAGCAATTCCACACAAATTTTTATTAAAATGAATAGCTGCAAGGAAATTATTTTCTTTATGATTCAGAATATTGTCGTTAATAGAAACCCCAGGAGTCACCAATTCCGTTACTCCACGTTTCACCAACTTCTTGGTCAGCTTAGGATCCTCCAATTGGTCACATATAGCCACACGTTTACCCGCACGTACCAACTTAGGCAAATAACTATCCAACGCATGATGCGGAAAACCGGCCATCTCAACCGTTTGCCCCGGTCCGTTTGCCTTTTTTGTTTGTACAATGCCTAATATTTCAGCTCCCACAACAGCATCTTCACCATACATTTCATAAAAGTCTCCTACCCGAAACAAAAGGATTGCATCCGGATGTTTGGCTTTAATATCGAAGTACTGCTTCATCAAAGGAGTTTCTACTATCTTCGCCACAATAATTTTATTTTATTTAAACCTCACAAAGGTAAAAAGAAACTCCTATTTTGCCACCTTTTCCAAATAAATAAACCCAAATATCATTCTCCTTCTCGTTGATTTTGTGGGAAATGACTTTCCATTGCAATCAATAAAAAATCTCTATAAGAATGCTCAACAACCATTCTTATAGAGATTCACTTATATTACCTAAAATCTTCTTTAAAGAGCCTCTTTTATAATCTCTCCTACCGTTGGATGTGGGAAAACTATGGCTTTCAATTCTTCAGCTTTCATTCCCTTTTCAATAGCAATGCCGGCAATGACTACCAATTCCGAAGCCGGATTGCCAAGCAAATGGGCACCAATCACCGTTTCATCTTCCGCAAGAATCAATTTACATACACCATTGCCCTGTTCGTTTTCAGCTACAAAACGACCGGAGAAAGCCATCGGTATTTTTTTTACCGTATAAGAAACACCAGCTGCTTGCAACTCCTCTTCTGTCTTACCCACACCGGCTATTTCCGGATTGGTATAAACAACACCTGGTATGGCTTTATAACTCATGCGACGTTCTTTTCCTAAAAGATGATCTATTGCCACCTCTGCTTCGCTAACAGCTGTATGAGCCAATAAAGAAAAGGCTGTAATATCACCACAAGCATATACATTCGGGATGGATGTTTGCATATATTCATTGACTTGAATACCATTACGGAAAGGTTCTGGCGCAATCGTTTCCAAACCAAACCCTTTGGTTACAGGACGGCGGCCTACGCTCAACAAAACCTTCTCCCCTTCAATGACAAAAGATTCACCATCCTTTTCCACTGTAACAGTACCTCCGTTGACAGCCGTCACCTTATGTCCCAAATAGAATTTCACTCCCCGTTTGGCATACTCGGCTTGAAGCAAATCGGAAAGTTCTTTATCCATCGGTCCTAAAATCTTATCCATCATCTCCACTACATGAACTTCAGTACCCATGCTATTAAAGAAAGAGGCAAATTCCATGCCTATCACACCTCCACCGATTATAACCAATGATGTCGGTAGCTCTTTTGATTGTAATGCCTCACGGCTCGTCCAATAAGCAGTTTCTGCCAATCCGGGAATAGGTGGGATAACGGTTTCTGAACCTGTACATAGTAATAGGTTGGCAGCTTCATAAACAGTTTCGCCACATGCAATGGTAATCGTACCATCTTCAGCACGTCCTTTAATTTCTGCTTCTCCGCTAACAACCTCGACCCCGTTTTCTTTCATCTTCATCCGAATACCGGCAGTCAACTTCTTAACAACCTTATTCTTACGGGCGATTATCTTAGGAAAGTCAAAAGTTGGGTTTTCTGCACTGACAGCATACTTTCCTGCATGTTTGATCGTATCATATACTTTAGCGGAATAAAGCAACGTTTTTGTCGGTACACATCCTTCGTTCAAACAGACCCCTCCCAAAGCATTCTTTTCAAAAAGCAAAGTAGTTAATCCATTTGCGGCTGCCTTTTCTGCTGCAGTATAACCGGCAGGACCTCCCCCTATGATTGCAACATCGTATCTCATGTTCTTAGACTTAATGTAATTTATATTAAAATAATCTCTCTTCCCTTTCTAAATCATTGGTTCCTTTATTTGAATTGCCGGATTATATTTTCTCAATACCCGAATAAATTCCTGCTTATTTACCGGAGAAACCAACAACCATTGGGTATCTCCTTTATAGATAATCAAACGATCTAACGACAAAGCATAACTGGAAACAGGCATAACAGTTACTTCTACTGCACTGATTTCAGCGACAGCAATTTGTTTTTCGGGGAAAATACTACAATGAACGATTAAATTTCCATCAGCCGTTATTTTATACCACGTAGATAACAACATGTGGATACATTGCAACGTAATCAATAAAAGTATAACCATTCCAATAGGTTCACCCTTTATAAAAGCCAAAACCGTATTTATTATCATAATTAACAGTACCAGATGATACCACCAATCCACCTTTGATTTAAAAACTCGATCCATAACAATTTTATATATAAACAGTGGCAAGGTAGATAAAATCTTTTAGATGGCAAAGATTGTAAAGAGAAAGGCCTTATATTTCCATGAAAAATGCGCCATAACAACAAATTACAGCGCATTGGTTTTCTTATTCGGAATTGTTTTATTTCATAACTTCCAGTATTGTAAAATATTGAAGTTGATCATTATTATCATACTGTTCATTTTTGACTACTCCGACATTTGGTGTGTACCATTCGTAGCCATATCCCTCTATCACCTCTTTAGGAGAACGGGATCTGATTTTATATTTGACCTTTGTACAATTGTATGTCCCGGCAGGAGTCGTAATTGGTTCTGTTGTCACATATTCCCGATC
>JAFYOM010000371.1 GCA_017560165.1 Parabacteroides sp. | reverse complement strand
CCTTCACCCGGTAATAAAAAGGGGGGTATTACTACCCTTGAAGAGAAGTCGCTAGGATGTGTACAAAAGGGAGGTATGCAACCTGTTGTAGATGTTCTTCATTACTGTCAACCGGTGACTAAACAAGGATTAAACTTGTTGCAAGCTCCGGGTAATGATTTGATAGCAAGTTCTGCATTGGCTCTTTCGGGATGTCAGATGGTTTTGTTTACAACTGGACGAGGAACTCCTTTTGGTTCGTTTGTTCCTACCATGAAGATTTCCACCAATTCACAACTAGCCAAATTTAAGTCTAATTGGATCGATTTCAATGCTGGAGCTCTGATTGAGGGACAAGAAGAACAACAAAGTATTTTGAATGGGCTGATAGATAAAATACTGAAGACTGCAAATGGTGATAAGCTAAAGCATGAAAAAGCCGGATTTAAAGAAATAGCTATTTTTAAGACCGGCGTAACTTTATAAACTCATTTGTTTGAAAGATTCATTTTAAATCATATTCAGAGATGAAACGAATAATCATTTTTATAGTTTGTATTTGTGCCACATGGGGAGTGATGGCTTCTGAAAAATTTCCGGATGGTACACCTATAGATAAGTGGTTCTATTCTTCCAAACCGGTAGAAATAGAAAAATTGGGTAAACAATATCTTGTGACAGATTATGGGGTGAAACAAGATAGTACCTTACTGCAAACCGAAGCTTTGCAGGCTGTCATTGATCGTGCCGCAGAGAATGGGGGAGTTGTAGTCATTCCTAAAGGGGTATTTTTGAGTGGATCACTCTTTTTTAAACAGCATACACATCTACATTTGGAAGAGGGCGCAGTGCTTAAAGGCAGTGATGATATTGCGAATTTCCGAATAGTTAAGACTCGTATGGAGGGACAGACATTGAATTATTTTGCTGCATTGGTTAATGCTGATCAAGTGGATGGTTTCACCATTTCCGGCAAAGGTATCATTGACGGTAATGGGTTACGATATTGGCGTTCGTTTTGGTTACGTCGTAAGGTGAATCCCAATTGTACCAATATGGATGAGATGCGTCCTCGTTTGGTCTATATTTCAAATGCCAAGAATGTACGTTTAGAGGGAATAACTCTTCGAAATTCTCCCTATTGGACATGCCACATTTATCGTACAGAACGGATTCAGATAGATGGTGTGCATTTCTTTGCTCCTTCATCACCGGTCAAGGCTCCCAGTTCGGATGCCATTGATTTAGATGTTTGTCACGATGTCTTGGTGAAAAACTGTTATCTATCAGTCAATGATGATGCTATTTCCCTAAAAGGAGGAAAAGGGCCTTGGGCTGATCAAGATCCCAACAATGGAGACAATCAGCGAATCATCATTGAAGATTGTACCTTTGGTTTTTGTCATAGTTGTTTGACTTGTGGTTCAGAGTCGATACACAATCGAAATATCATTTTGAGACGGATTCAAGTAGATAAGGCCGACCGTCTTTTATGGTTGAAAATGCGACCAGATACACCACAAAATTATGAATATATTACGGTTGAAGAGATTTCGGGTAATGTGACTTTATTCTTGTTTGTTCACCCTTGGACTCAGTTCTTTGATTTGAAAGGACGTAAAGATGTCCCGATGTCTTATGGTAGTCATATAGTTATGCGTAACATTGAATTAGAGTGTAAGACCTTTTTCAACGTAAAACGTGCAGATGATCAATATCGCCTTTCTGATTTTACCTTTGAAAACCTTGTGATTAAAGCGCAGAATGCTGAGTGTGATCGTTCACAAATAGACCGATTCGAATGGTCGAATGTGAAGGTTAATTAGAAAGACCTAATTCAAGTAACGTTTGAAATATATGATTTATAAAAAAGGGAGTAACCTTCAAATAAAGGTTACTCCCTTTTTTATCTAAATAAAGAATTTCTGGATTTTTAGAAGACCGGAATAGAATAAACAAAACCTAATGAGATACGATGAGTGTCTGGACTATAAGCTCCCATTCTGAGGGCATTGTCTGTTAATTGTATACCTCGATAAGTGTAATGTAGGAATACAAATAAGTCTATATTTTTTAGAGGATAGAACTCAATACTGGTTTGAGCATTCCATGTCCGACCATATATCCCTTTAGCAAAGTCGCCATTGGCTTTATAAACACGTCCGGTTTCATAACCTCCTTTGATATAGGCATTCCAACGTGGATGGAAACGATAGTCTATATTACCGATAAATGACAAGTAATCGGTATAACGTGCTGTTTGGATTGTAGATGGAAGACTACTGATGACACCATGTTGGTCTAAGTTCTGTCGGCTGTACATCACATCTAAATAGGCAATTAGAGGCCCTTTTTCTATAGAGTTACCAAAGGTCAAGTAGTAAACATAATTCTTTTTTGCTTGTTGACCAATTGCAGCAGCATAACGAAGTTGTAGAACTTTGTCAAAATAATAGCTATTCCAATTGACAGAATAGATAAAGGGAACTTTGGTCTCTTCTATACCTGTAGGTAAACCGGAGGCATACATATCTTCGTAGCTTCCGTTTTGATTGTTTGCTACTTGGAAAAGAAGTTCTTGATTTGAGTTAATTTGCCAATTCCCGGTTAATCCAACTTGATAACAAGATAAATTGCTGTTAAATATACTGAACTCCCTTACTTTGATGGAGTTTACATAAAATTCATAGCCACCAAAGTTTACAAATTGTTTTCCTATGGTGAAACTGAACTTATCGTTTACTTTTAAATTTACATAAGCTAATTCAAGAGATGAAGATGTGTTATCTAATGAATAGGGATCTGAATCTTTATTGAATGATTGTCTGTAGCGATAGGATAATCGTTTTAAAAGACTACCTTTTATTTCTAATCTCACACGGTTTAATTTGAAGTTCATACCATCAAAATTAGATTCGGAAAAGTTGGCATTGGCAGAGGTAAATAGATGCAGAGTCATCTCTGAATTATCTATAATGTCTTTCCCGGTAATCATTTTAAGTATGCTTCTGTTTCCGGATTCCTCGTTTGTTTCAGTTTTTTCCTCTTGAGCTGTAAGAGATTGAGATGCAAAAAATAGTAAGATAAATAGATATAAATATGTTTTCATGTTAATCTATAAAACTGTTTAATTGTTCAAATATAGTAACATTTGTTAGAATTTTTAAATGAACCGCATTTATTTCTACCTTTGTGAAAGATTTTAGGTGAAAATAGGTTTAAATAAGATATGATTAAAGCTGTATTTTTTGATATTGATGGTACACTTGTGAGTTTTAAGACTCATACAATTCCACAATCAACATTAGATGCTCTTGCTCTTTTAAGAGAAAAAGGTATTAAAGTATTTATTGCAACAGGGCGACATTTTTGTTCTATCAATAATTTGGGAAATCAAGTTTTTGATGGTTATGTGACGATTAATGGAGGACGTGTTTTGGTAGGCACAGATCACGTTATCTATAAACAGAATATTCCAGATGAAGAT
>JAFYOM010000370.1 GCA_017560165.1 Parabacteroides sp. | reverse complement strand
TGAGTAATCATTTCCTTTGTCAGTTCCTCCTAAAATTAAAACTAAAGGAGTTACCATACTCTGCAATGCATACCAGCAAGAATTGACATTTGTTGCTTTTGAATCATTGATATAATCGACCCCTCGCACACGAGCTACCTTCTCTAAACGATGTTCCACTCCTGTAAAATCCATCAATGAAGCTCTTATCTTTTCATTACGAATATCAACCAACTTTGCAGTGATACTAGAAGCTAATGAATTATATAGATTGTGTTTACCTGATAATGCTAACAAATCTTCTTCCATTGTAAACATTCCGTTTGAAGTTTCAATTATAACTTTATTATCTTTTGTATAACCTTTTACTCCTAAATCAAATGATTCAGCAAAAGGATAGAGAGTAGCCTTTGGAGATCGTTTTTCTATCTCACGAGCAATAATAGGATCATCATTCCAATAGATAAAAGCATCATCTGCTGTTTGATTTTGAATAATACGGAATTTAGCGTCAACATAATTCTGCATTTCATAATTATAACGATCCATATGATCCGGTGTTATATTCAATAAAACAGCAATATCCGCTTTAAAATCATACATGTTATCCAATTGGAAACTACTTAACTCTATGACATATACAGCATGAGGATCTTCTGCAACTTGTAATGCTAAGCTATTCCCAACATTACCAGCCAAACCAACATCCACACCTGCTTGTTTAAGTATATGATATGTTAACATAGTAGTAGTAGTTTTACCATTACTTCCTGTAATACATATCATTTTAGAATCTGTATATCGTCCGGCAAATTCTATTTCTGAAATAATAGAAATCCCTTTCTCCTTCAATTTTTTGATAATTGGAGCTTTATCCGGTATACCTGGACTTTTTATCACCTCATCTGCATTCAATATAGCAGCCTCTGTATGTTGTTTTTCTTCCCAACAAATACCATGAGCATCCAATACCTCTTTATATTTAGGTTTTATAGATGAAAAATCTGAAACAAAAACATCAAAACCCTTAGCTTTTGCTAAAACTGCTGCTCCAGCACCACTTTCTCCAGCTCCTAATATTACGATTCTATTCATCTCACTAAATTCCTTTATCGCATTTTTAACGTCACAATCGTTATAACTGCTAAAATAATACCTATTAACCAAAAACGTACTACAATTTTTGACTCAGGAACCACATTATAGGGTTTCTGAATCAATGCCTGTATACCAGCATTTCCCTGTTTCTGAAAATGATGATGAAGAGGAGCCATTTTAAAGATACGTCTTCCCTCACCATACTTCTTTTTGGTATATTTAAAATAAAACGTCTGTAAAATAACAGATAAATTCTCAACCAAAAAAACTCCACACAAGATAGGGATCAATAATTCTTTGCGAATAATAATCGCAAAGACAGCGATTATTCCCCCTAACGTAAGACTACCGGTATCCCCCATAAATACTTGTGCTGGAAAAGCATTATACCACAAAAAACCAATTGTTGCACCTATAAAAGCGGACGCAAAAACAACCAATTCCTCTGCACCCGGAATAAACATGATGTTTAAGAAAGAAGCAAATTCGAAATGCGAAGAGGTATAAGCTAAAATACCTAATGCAACCCCAATTATAGCAGAACTTCCTGCAGCTAACCCATCCAATCCATCCGTTAGATTAGCACCATTAGAAACAGCTGTTACGACAAAGATTACCATTAAAACAAATAGCAGCCATGCCATTTCTTCTTTATATTCACCGGCCCAACTTACTAATTGTGCATAATCAAAATTATTATTCTTCACAAACGGAATAGTTGTTTTGGTTGATTTTTGTTCAATAGTTTGATAATGAACCTCTTCAATGACATCCCCATGTCGAACCTCCATATTCTCTTTAATAACGACATCCGGACTCATATAAAGAACCAAACCGACGATCAAACCTAAACCGACTTGTCCAACAATCTTGAATTTACCATGCATCCCCTCTTTATTTTTAAGGAATACTTTTATATAATCATCAGCAAAACCTAGAACTCCTAACCAAACAGTCGTGACCAACATAAGAAGAACATAAACATTTGTCAATTTTGCACACAACAAAGTGGGTATCAAAATTGCTATTATAATGATAATTCCTCCCATTGTAGGCGTACCTTTTTTACTCATTTGGCCTTCTAAACCTAAATCACGAATCGTTTCACCTATCTGTAACAACTGTAATTTATCAATAATACGACGCCCTATCGCTGTTGAAATAAACAAAGAAAGAATTAATGCCAATCCTGAACGAAATGAGACATATTTAAACATCCCAGCTCCAGGAAGGTCTATTTGGTCCAAATAATTAAATAAATAATACAACATAAAAAAATTCTTTTCGTTGAAAACCTGTCATCAACTTTTAAAAATCTCTCTTAATACCTCTCTATCATCAAAATGATGTTTCA
>JAFYOM010000369.1 GCA_017560165.1 Parabacteroides sp. | reverse complement strand
TTATCTACTTCTGCAGAATAATTACTATTTGCAAAACCATGGTAAGCTCGTTCTAATAGACGAAGTTGTTCTTTACAATCCTCTTTGTTATTGCTTTTCAATGCCTCAATAACTTTTTCAGTTTTTGTAGGAACATTGGTGAATTCTATACCACGAATAATCGCTTCATCTAATAAACTGCTACGAGTACGTAGGTCTTTACGATCTGAGACAATTTGTTCAATAGTAGCTAAAGCATCTTTATATGCTCCTTCACAATTTTTTTCGCCCCATGCTATCAATTTATCTTGTTCTTCTTTTTTTACTTGTTCGAAGTTACGTTTTTTGATAGCCCAATTACTACCGATAGAATTTTTATAAGAATTGGTTGAAGCTGCGTATTTACTAGAATATTGGATACGAACAGCAGGGTCTTTCAACATCTCTTCCAACATTACTTTTTGGCGTATATCACGAATATTGATACGAATAGTGTTGTCTATGTCGCGACGTTCTGCTACTTCCCAAGAGGTGTAATATGTATTTGTACGTCCTGGAAATCCCATCATCATTGCAAAATCATTCTCTTGTACACCTTTTAATGAAACCTTGAACCAACGTTTAACTTTCAAAGGAACATTGTCTTTAGAATAAGGTGCAGGGTTTCCATTTTTATCAGCATATACACGGAATACAGAAAAGTCTCCAGTATGGCGTGGCCACATCCAGTTGTCTGTATCAGCTCCGAATTTACCGATAGAAGAAGGAGGTGCACCTACTAATCGAAGATCTTTGTAGATTTTTTTTGTAAACATGAAATATTGGTTACCTCCATAAAAAGCTTTGATTTCTACTTCTGTACCAGGATTATCTTGTAAAAATTTCTCACCTACTTTTGCTTTAGCTAAACCGTTTAGATATTTAGGTGATAAAAAGTTCATGCTGTTAGGATCGGTTTCTTTGGCTAATTCAGCTTTGACATAATCTGTTACATCATCAATTTTATCAATGAATGTAACGGTCATTCCCGGATTAGGAAGTTCTTCTTCACGAGACATTGCCCAAAAACCATCGGTTAAATAATCATGTTCAAGTGAACTATGACGTTGGATACAACCATATCCACAATGGTGATTAGTCAATAATAAACCATCAGGAGAAATGATTTCACCTGTACAACCGCCTCCAAAAATAACAACTGCATCTTTTAGAGAAGAGGAGTCTGGATTATAAATGTCATAATGTTGTAACTTTAGTCCCAATTCTTGCATTTGTTGGAACCTTTGTCCCTTTATTAAAGGTAATAACCACATACCTTCATCGGCTATAGCCGGAAGCGACATGATGGCTGCCGCTAATGAAATAATGAGTTTCTTCATGATTTTTATCTTTTTAAGTTGTTTGTTTCCAATGAGAATATGGATTTTTTGTAAGCATAGAATTATAATATCGTCGGTCACCACTTACTTCGACTCCTAACCACTCCGGAAGTTTAAAAGGTTCATCTTCTGAACTCAACTCAATTTCAGCTAAAACCAATCCTTCGTTGGCTCCATGAAATACATCAACTTCCCAGATATGTTGTTCAATGGGAATGAGGTGTCTGACCTTATCAATAGCTCCCGGTTCGCATAATTTTAATAATTCTTCCGCATCAGAAAGAGGTATTTCTTGTTCAAATTCATATCGACTTAAACCTTTCTCATCCGATGCTCCTTTGATGGTTAGAAACCCTTTTTCTCCACGGATACGGACACGAACAGTTCGTCCGGGTTGTGAACAAATATATCCTTGAACAATCCGTTGCGAAGAGATTACTTGTTGGCTGAAATCTCCTTTGACTAAAAATTTACGTTCAATTTCTGTTGCCACGAGTTCATTATTTGATGGTTACCATGGTTGCACCGAATCCATATTCACGAAAAGATGCGTCTTGATAATTATATTGTTTATATTTTGTTTTCAGCTCTTTTTCAATTGCTTTTCGTAATACTCCTTCTCCTTTTCCATGAATAAAAACAATCTTTTGACCTTTTTTATTCGCATATTTGGCTAAAACATCATGGAATTTTTCCAATTGATAATTTAGCATATCTGCGTTATTCAATCCATTCGTGTTGTCTAATAATTCATGAATGTGAAGGTCTACTTCTAGTATAGTACTGTCAGTCGCTTTCTTTTTAGCAATCGGTTGTGGAGTACGGCGGTCTTCTCGAACCTTTTTATGCATGGCTTCTTGTATCTCTGAAGCGGAAATAAGCAATTCTTTTTCTGGGACGTCTTGACGGACGATAGGGTAAACCAATGCATCTTCATCAAAGAAATCATTTTCCATGAAACAGTGTTGCTTGTAAAATTTAACAGTATCTAAACGTAACTCAACCGAAATAGCATTTTTAAGGGTAAATGGTTTATCCTTTTTGAATGCAATAAACTGTACGCAGATACGCTCTAAATTATTCAAATCTTCTTTCTTGAATTCTTCAATGAAAATCTGAGTATTAGGTTCTATTAAACCATTATATCGGCTAATCCAACTATTGTTCTGTCTATTCATATAGTTAAAAAACAGATAATAGTTGCTGTCGTTGATGAAATAGGCTTCATAACCGTTTCCTTGCATTACCTTGTTTGGTTCTAACGGAAGATAGGCTAAGTAGATATTCAAACGTTCACCTTCAGCTGTCTCTATGATTTTTTCAACCGTTTCCTGTGGTTTAGGTTGAGGAGTAGGTGTTGGTTCTACAGAGGGTAGAGGAGAACGACGTGAACTATGAACTTGCATATCATTGTCTCCGACTACAACACATTCTCTGATAAATGTCGGTACTTCAAAT
>JAFYOM010000368.1 GCA_017560165.1 Parabacteroides sp. | reverse complement strand
GATGGCACTTCGTATGGATGAGGAAATCGGGACTCTAAAACAACAAGAAGAATATGTTGTTTTGTCTAACGATTGCAAACGTTTTTTATTTGGAATAATTTCAGATGTTCTTTTTCTGAAGTTCTTTCATACTGATTGTCCTTATGAAACTAAAGAAAAAATACACCAAGCAAAACTGTTTATTAAAACAGAACCATTCAATCGTTGTATAAGAGAAATTAAATATAACGAGTTATCTATACCTGCCAAATTAAAGAAATTTTTACTTGGATACGGTGCTATTAAAACGTATTACTGCGTGTATAACCTATTTAGATTGTTACAAAACAAAAAGGTAAAGAACTGCTAGGTCGTTATTATGGGGTGGACAATCGTGCTTGTGTATGGCGGTTATTAGATTGAAAATAAAGAAAGAGGCAATAATGCAGGTGGTTTGTGCAATAGTAATTGCACTTATTCCAATCTTATTCTCTTATAAGCAAATATTTTCTATCTCTCCAACATATATCGTGTTGATTTTATTGTTGCCGTATGTTGCCTTGAAGTTGATAAGTAAGAAACGTTTCGTATTTAAACATCAGGGAATATTATTTCTCTATTTGTTTTATATGTTGATAGATCATGGAGTTACATTAGGCGAGGTTGTTGTGTTATTTTTATTTTTTATCTATGCTTTTGCCACGCATAACAGGGTATTTAACGCAGAAATATTATGGAAGGTTATCGTCACAATATCATGTATTGCTACGATAGGAGTATTGATTCAAGCTTTCTTTTATTATGGTTTAGGAAAACAAATACTCATGTGTCCAACAGGGCTGATGGAACCGGCTGTTTGGGAACAATACGGAGTGGATTCATCGTATCGTGCTGGGGGACATGAAATGTTTAGACCGGCTGCTTTTTTCTTAGAGCCGTCGATATACGCACAATATGTCGTTCTTGCTATTATGTACCTCCGTTTATCTGAAACAAGAACGAAAAAGGATTTAATATTAGCTATTTTTCTTTCAATAGGTATTATTGATTCAACATCCGGAATTGGTATCGCAACTATTGTGGCAGTTTGGTTGCTTTCATATGGTAAAGTACTATTTAATAGTAAGAATTTCTTGAAAGGTTTTGTTGGTGTTCTTTTTTTTATTGTAGTCTTGATTATTGCATTTAATGTGTCAGAAACCTTTAGAGAATCAGTTTTAAGAATCGTTGGGTTGGGAGAACGTTCTGATTATAATGCAATTGCGGGTAGAACAGGCGGTGTGGTATTTATGTGGAACTCTCTTTCTGGATCAGAGTTGTGGTTCGGTACAGGAGAATATATATCTAGGTGGTACACTTGGGGGTTCTTGGGAACATTTTTTAGGATTATATATGAATATGGTTTGATAGGAGTAAGTTTATTCACTTTGTTATTTCTATCTCCGGCTTTTTTTCTGAAGTCTTGGCAAAGGTGGATGGCCTTTTATATAATCGTATTGAGTTTAGTTTCAGGGATCTCGATTCAAAGTACGATATTTTATTATATTCTAATATATTGTGATTTACGGGAGATTGTATAATGGAAAAGATCGATATTAAAAAATTTACAAGTATAGAAGCGGGTAGGGTAAGTATTATTATGGCTTTGTATAATATGGAGAGCCTTGTATATAGAGCTGTGAGTAGTGTGATAAACCAGACATATCAAAATATAGAAGTAATAATTATTGATGATGGATCTAGAGATAAAGGAGGAGCAATTTGTGATGAAATTGCATTAGAAGATAATAGGGTTAAAGTATTTCATCAAGAAAACACAGGTATTGCGGGTGCATATCTAAATGCCTTTAAGTACGTAACTGGAGAATATGTTCTTTTTGTTGATTCTGATGATTTTATTGATCCTCGCATGGTGGAATTCTTAATTGAAACCATCTCAAAAACTGATGCAGATATAGCACAATGTCGGCGGAAATATTTTTTTGATAGTAAAAATAATCCCGAAGTAGAAAAATATTCGGATGATTTGAAAATCAATGTTCTTGGTTCTACTGAAGAAATATTAGATGATTATTTCTTCGAAAGAAATATTCTTCGAAATGAGTGTGATAAACTTTTTAGAACAAACCTATTTGAGGGGGTAGAATGCCAAAAAGGGATGCAACATATTGACGTGATTATATTAATGCAAGTTATAGTTAAATGCCAAAAATACGCTTATATAGAAAATGTGCTATATTACGTTTATAAGAAACCAGATAGCATCTCGCGAGGAGAATATAATGAGATGCATTGGAATGATTATATGTATATAAATAATTTTTATCAAGATTATATTTCTAAGTTTTGTCCTCAGTATTTAGATTTCATGCATTACAGGTGGGTTAAATCTTCCATGATTGCTTGTGAGCGTATGTCTACAAGTAAGATTATAACAGATAAAAAATTGAAGATTGGTAAATGTCGGGAGATATGTAGAAAAAATTATAGAGCAGCAAAGGTGTCTAAATACTATAAAGATGATAAGTTGATGACACATTTAAAATGTTTCATTTTTTATATGTCTCCCACTATTTTCATGTTAATAAATAAAGTGTGTCATGAATTTATAAATCTTTTTGTAGTAAAAACAGTGTCGATGAAAAATAAAATTAATATTGTAAATAAAAATGAGTAGTTATTTTAGTGGGAAAACCTTGATGATTACCGGAGGAACCGGCTCATTCGGAACAATCGTTTTAAAGAGATTTTTAGAAACGGATATTGGCGAAATTCGTATTTTTTCAAGAGATGAAACCAAACAGGATGCGATGCGTCATTATATTCAGGCAGATCATCCAGCATGTGCAGACAAGGTTAAATTTTTTATTGGAGATATCCGTAATTACGAGAGTGTAAGGGAGGCGGTGGATGGTGTTGACTTTATCTTTCATGCAGCAGCTCTCAAGGAAGTTCCTTCATGCGAATTTTTTCCAATGGAGGCGGTTAAGACCAATATAATCGGTACGGATAATTTGATTCGTGCAGCGGTTGAGGCAAGGGTAAAGAATGTGGTTTGCCTTTCTACTGATAAAGCTGCTTATCCAATTAATGCGATGGGGATATCTAAAGCAATGATGGAGAAAGTTGCACGTGCTAATGCATTGAAAGCGTATACAAAAGGAGGAACAATTGTTTCATGTACTAGGTATGGAAATGTGATGTGTTCAAGGGGTTCAATTATCCCTTTATTTATAGAGCAAATTAAAGCTGGTAAGCCGATTACGATTACCAATCCGTCCATGACACGATTTTTAATGAATCTTGATGAGGCTGTGGATCTTGTATTGTTCGCCTTTGAACATGCTCGTCCAGGTGATTTGTTTGTTCAAAAGTCAGATGCATCAACAATTGAAGTTTTAGGGCTGGCCGTTCAGCAACTTTTTGGAGATACGGGGATTCGCATTATCGGTAGTCGGCATGGTGAAAAATTGTATGAAACTTTAATGACTAAAGAAGAACTTGTGCGAGCGGAAGATATGGGTAATTATTTTAGAGTAACTCCTGATAATCGTGATTTGAATTATGACAATTATATTCAAAGTGGCGATTTTACGAAAGTACAAATGGACGATGATTATAATAGCCATAATACTACTCTTCTGGATGTGGAGGGAACGGTAAGAAAAATCCTTACTGCGGAATATGTGAAAGAGCAGCTTGAAGGTTGGGGAAAAAAGTAAAACTAAAAAATATAATAAATGATACCATTAGTTAAACCATATTTCCCGTCTCGCGATATCCTTATGCCTGCGATAGAGGAAATATTATACAGCGGTTATGTCGCTGAAGGTAAGCCGGTATATGATTTTGAAGATAAGTTTAAAGCCTATGTTGGTAATGAGAATTCAATAGCTCTTCATTCAGGTACTGACGCTCTTCATCTTGCTTATATTTTAGCAGGAATTAAGCCCGGAGATGAAATAATTAGTACTCCAATGACTGCAGAACCTACCAATACGTCTATTAAAATGGTAGGTGCAAAGGTCGTTTGGGGAGATGTGGCCCCGGATAACGGACTTCTTGACCCCAAGTCAGTCAGGGAACTTGTTACAGAAAAGACCAAAGCCATTGTCGTGGTGCATTATGCGGGAATGGTGTGTGATATGGATGAGTTTAATAAGATTTCCAAGGAGTATAATATTCCGATTATAGAGGATGCAGCCCATGCTTTAGGTAGTAAATACAATCGTAAGATGATAGGCTGTAATGCTGATTATACGATTTTCTCGCTGCAAGCCATTAAGCATATGACTACTGTAGATGGAGGGTTTCTTACAATGAAAGATCCTTCACAGATGGATCGAGCTAGAAGATTGCGTTGGTTTGGTCTATCAAAGAATAAATCTCGTATGGAGAACGACATTACAGAGGTCGGATATAAATATGCTATGAATAATGTCAATGCAACTATTGGTCTTGTTCAGATGCAGAATATAGAAAAGCTCATCGGTTCATACATTAATAATGGACTTTTTTATGACGAAACATTAAAAGGGATACCGGGAGTTGAACTTGTACGTTATAATAATAATACAGAAGCTTCATACTGGTTATACACCATGAAGGTCGAAGGAAGAGATAACTTCTGCAGAATGTTGGAAGCTGAAGGTATATCCGCCTCTCCTCTACATCACCGTAGTGACACTCATAGTATTTTTAATGAATCCAAACGTGAACTTCCTAACATGGAAAGATGGTATAAGAGTTTTGTACATATTCCTTGCGGATGGTGGGTGTCAGAAGAAGACAGACAAAAAATTGTTGATGTAATTAGAAAAGGTTGGTAATTGATGTATTCGTGTATGATTCCATTGTATAAACCATATATGCCAAAGGTCCTTCCTGAGATAGAAAGAATTCTATATTCAGGAGCATTAGCTTATGGTAAGTGGGGGCATCAGTTTGAAAAGAGATTGTCTTCTTTTATCGGTGTGGAAAATCTATTGTCAACAAACTCATATGCTTCTGCAATTCAGGTGGCACTTACGGCATTAGATTTACAATATGGGGATGAAGTTATAACATCTCCCATGAGTTGTCTGGCATCCAATATGCCCTTGCTGACATTTGGATTAAAGGTTGTTTGGGCTGATGTTGATCCCAATACGGGTACCTTGTTGCCGGAAAGTGTTAAAGAAAAAATTACGCCTAAGACAAGGCTTATTTTTCATAACCATTATTGCGGATACATTGGGTATGTCGATGAGATAAATACTATTGGTAAGGAATATTCTATTCCTGTAATTGATGATTGTGTCGAGGCGTTCGGATCAAAGTATAAAGGTAGTTATGCTGGAAATCTTGGTACAGACATTTCAATATTCTCGTTTCAAACGGTACGCCTTCCCAATACGGTTGATGGTGGTGCTATCGTTTTTAAAGATAAACGGCTTTATGAGAAAGCTCTCTTGATGAGGGATTTTGGAATCCGTAGAAATATCTTTAGAGATTCAAATGGAGAAATTGCTGCGGGTTGTGACATCTATATGAAGGGGTATGGTGCAACAATGAGCGAGATCAATAGCTATATCGGTTGTTGTGTGATGGATGATATTAATGACTTGCTAGCACTGCAAAAACAGAATGCTGGGAACTGGAAGAAAGAGCTGGTGGGAGTAAAGACACTGGAAAGAGACGAAATAGAACCCAACTTTTGGATATTTGGTGTTCTTTCGAAGGATAAAATAGGAGATATTTTATCGTTTAGAGAGAAAGGTTTTTATGCTTCGGGAGTTCATCTTCCGAATAGTTTTTACTCGGTTTTTGGTGAAACGCCGAAGATGAATGGGGTAACAGCGTTTTATGATAGATTCGTTGCTCTGCCGTGTGGATGGTGGTTTATTCATGATATTAATAGAGAGGGGTAATGGGCAAACCTAATAATATAACAAATAATTTTGTTTGGTCGCTTGCGGAGAAGACTGGACGATATGGAATAACATTATTTACGACTATTATTTTGGCAAGAATTTTACAGCCGAAAGAATTTGGTGTTATAGCTATTGTAACAGTCTTTATTACAATAGCGAATGTCTTTGTTCAAAATGGATTCGGATTTGCAGTTATACAAAGAAAAAATGCGACCAATAAGGACTTTACGTTTATTTTGTTTTTCAACTTTATTGTTTCGTTAATTATATGTCTTTTTATTTTCATTGCTGCTCCTTTTATTCAAGACTATTACGGTATGGATGGATTATCTAAAATTATTAGAGTGATGTCTTTATCTATAATAATAGCAGCGATAGGAAATATTCAGCAGGCATATGTTTCTAGGAATCTTGAATTTAAAAAACTATTTATTTCAACCTTCTCTGCTGTAATGGTTTCAGGAGGAGTTGGGATTTTAATGGCATGGTTAGGGTATGGGGTTTGGGCACTGGTAGTCCAATATATGGTATACAATCTAATTTGTACAATTACTCTTGCCTTTTCTTCCGGCCTTAAGTTGGAGGGAGGGGTAACTTTTGCCGAATTGAAATCTACGATTGCGTTGGGTGGACAATTTTTGCTAACTTCTCTAATTATGACTATGGGTGGAGAATTAAGAACCTTGGTTATAGGAAAGCTTTATGGTCCGACTGATTTGGCATATGTAAATAAAGGGCAAAGAATTACAAATGCTCCGATGTCCGTGGTGCAGTCATCCATTACAGCTGTAATGTATCCTGTTTTATCCCAGCATCAAGATCGATTAGAAAAAATAAGAGATATAGTAAGACGTTTTGTTCAGGTCAGTTCTTTTTTAATTTTTCCAACATTATTTGCTTTGGCTGCGGTCGCTAATTCATTGGTGCCGTTCCTTCTGACAGAAAAATGGAATGGTTGTATACAATATGTGATGTTATATTGTTTCATATGGCTTCTTAATCCGATACAAATGGCACATTTGCAAGCAATTAAAGCAATGGGTAAAGGTAATACATTGGTTGTTTTAGAGATAGTCAAAACGGTTGTATCTATATTGATTTTAGCTTTAACGGTCATTTGTTTTGACTCTATTTTGATTATAGTTGTGGGATTATTGATTGCAGAGATATTATGTACATTGATTACTTGTTCTATTGGGAGGAAACTTTTTGCTTATTCCTATAGAATGCAAGTTGAAGATATAATGGTTCCCTTGTTGATGTCTACCATTATGTTTTGGGTTGTGAAGCTTGTGGAATATCTATCTTTAGGAGTACTGCCGGTATTGATTCTTCAAATAATAGTTGGGGTGCTTGTTTATTGGGGATTCTCTCGGTTGTTTAAACCAAGCGGCTATACATTAGCTATCCCAATGATAAAAGGCTATTGGGATAAATTAAAAAATAGGTTTTGAATTATTATAGAATATTGATATAAAATAATGTACATGAATTTAAAACTAAATGCAATATTTGCAATCTTACGTGGTTTATTATTTCGCCTGATTTATTATAATAATGTATTGAATTACAGGCATTTAGTGGGTGGGGTAAAATTTTATCGCTCTAGTAGATTGTATGTTAAGAAAGGTTCTAAAATTGAGATTGGTAAGAGAGTCTCAATTTATCAAGGGGTTTCAATTTACATGGAATCAGCATCCTCGCATTTAAGTATTGGTAGCAACACGTTTATTAATCGTCGTTCGGAAATTGTTTGTATGAATGATATACACATTGGAAATAATTGTGAAATATCTTGGGATGTAAAGATTATGGATACGGATTATCATTACATAAATAATAAGAGTAATACTAAGGCGATTTATATTGGTGATAATGTTTGGATTGGAATGTCGTCATTAATATTGAAAGGTGTACATGTTGGGAATGGAGCTGTAATAGGTGCTGGATCAGTTGTGACAAGGGATGTGCCTCCTTATGCGGTTGTAGCAGGAAATCCTGCAAGAGTGGTCAAAGAGGATATTTCTTGGAACTTACATAAATTAGATAATCATTTATAATAGGTTGATTTATTCATAATATGAATGTTTTAGAATCATTTATTGAAAAAATAAATGTCGTTGGAGAGCAACAAATTCCTGTTCATGTTATTCATCGTGCTAAACTGGCGTTATTGGACTATATAGGCGTGACGCTTGCAGGAAGACGTGAACAGAGCAACAAGTTGATGCGTTTGATAGGAAGTTTTTGCGAGCAAGGGGGAGAAATATATCCCGTTGGTATGTCTACTCCGATGAGTATGAATAATGCCGTATTTATCAATGGGCTGAATGGGCACGCTTTGGATTTTGATGATGGAACGAATGCCGGAATAATCCATCTCGGATCACCCATATTTTCAGTCCTTTTGGCAT
>JAFYOM010000367.1 GCA_017560165.1 Parabacteroides sp. | reverse complement strand
TTTATGCATTGGCTTGTGTGTTCGGAGGATTGGTCTATTATCTCTGTTTAAAGATAGGGGTAGGCTCATCATCTTTAACACAGTTGATTGCGGCTTTCAGTATTTTTGCATCTCGTATTCTTGCTGTAAAGTATCATATAAGTGTACCTGTGTTGAAAGGTGAGGAGTAATGTATAAGTAAGTTGTGGGAGAGAGAAAATGAAATTATCATTTTTAAGTTTGGCAAGTGGAAGCAGTGGAAACTGTTACTATTTGGGGACACCGGATTATGGTATATTGATAGATGCCGGTATCGGTATTCGCACTATAAAAAAGGTATTGAAAGATAATGCGATAGATTTTGCTAAAATTATAGCAATTCTTATTACGCATGATCATGCTGACCATATTAAAACAGTAGGTTGTTTAGGGGAAAAATTTAATATTCCTGTCTACACGACAGAAGGGGTTCATAAAGGAATTAATAAAAGTCGTTATGTAGAAGAGACGTTGGTTGCTTCACGTAGGGTTATTGAAAAAGAGGTTCCTTTTATGATTCGTGATTTCCGGATAACCGCGTTTGAAGTACCGCATGACAGTACTGATAATGTCGGATATTTGATTGAATATGGTGAGCATAAATTTACGTTTGCAACAGATGTTGGACATATTACAGATACGGTAGGTAAGTATATTTGTATGGCTACTAACTTGATTATTGAGGCGAATTATGATGATGAGATGTTGAAATTTGGTACTTATCCTGTATTCTTGAAAGAAAGAGTTGCCGGTCCGAAAGGCCATTTGAGTAATCGTGAAACTGCCGAGTTTTTGGCCTCTCATTATGATCCAAAATTGAAAAATGTATGGTTGTGTCATTTAAGTCGTGACAATAATCATCCGGAATTGGCCTATAAGACAGTCGATATTCGTCTTTTTCAAGAGGGAATTCGTGTGGGAAAAGATGTTTCATTATATGCATTGAAACGAACTACTCCTTCTGAGATTTTTGAATTTGATTAAATTTTGTGCAAAAAAACTGTGCATTTATTTGTTTTCAAAAATAAAATACATATCTTTGCACCCGCAATCGAGAAACAACGATTGATAACATGATGACTTGGTAGCTCAGTTGGTAGAGCAAATGACTCTTAATCATTGGGTCGAGGGTTCGAGCCCCTCCCAGGTCACAAACAAAAAGTCTTGTAGTTCTTACTGCAAGGCTTTTTTGTTGTATATAGGGGTAGAAAAAATCCCAAGTTGTAGAAACGAATCACAACTTGGGATTTTTTATTGGCGATGGATTTTTCCTATTAGCTTAATCCTTCGATAAGACCATTGACGATATCGATACGTTTAGCCTGCGGATCTTTTGGTAGTCCCGGCATACGCATGATTTCACCCATGATGACTACAATCATTTCAGCACCGTTATTGATAATCACATCACGAACTTTCAATTCAAAGTTTTTCGCTACACCGTATGCTTTCGGATCGGAAGAGAAAGAATACTGAGTTTTTGCAATACAAATCGGATAATGACTGATACCTAAACTTTCGATTTGTTTGATCTTCTTATCAGCTAATGTTGTATAAACGACAGAAGAGGAGCCATAGACCTGTTCTGCTACTTTTTGGATCTTGGTACGAACCGAATCACTATCTTCATACATATAATGTAAAGGAGCAGAAGGTTTGTTTTCGATGGTTTCTACCACCATTTTAGCCAATTCAATACCACCTTCACCACCTTGAGCAAATACATTATTCATACAGAAACCAACACCGATTTCGCGACAATGTTCTGCTACCAATTCAATCTCTTCGTCTGTGTCAGTAGCGTAACGGTTAAAGGTTACAATAACCTCTTGACCGAAACGTTTCATGTTCTCAACATGTTTATCCAAATTGGCAAAGCCCTTTTTCAAACCTTCAATGTTAGCCTCTTTGATTTGTGATTCAGGAACACCACCGTGTAGCTTCAAGCTCTGTGCAGTAGCTACAATGATGGTTAATTCCGGATTTAATCCGGCTTTTCGACACTTGATATCAAAGAATTTTTCAGCACCTAAGTCTGCTCCGAATCCGGCCTCAGTAATGGCATAATCTCCGTATGTCAAAGCTAATTTGGTTGCCAATATAGAGTTACAACCATGAGCAATATTTGCAAATGGACCACCATGAATAAAGGCAGGTGTATTTTCGGTTGTCTGTACCAAATTAGGAAGAAGTGCATCTTTCAATAGCACTGTAATAGCTCCGGCGATACCTAAATCGTTTACGGTAAAAGGTTTATCATCATAGGTGTATCCTAATAAGATGTTACCGATACGGCGTTTCAAATCTTCTAAATCTGAAGACAAACAAAGGATAGCCATGATTTCAGACGCAGGAGTGATGTCGAAACCTGTTTCGGTAGGCACTCCGTTTACAGTACCACCCAATCCGGAAACAATGTTACGCAAACAACGATCGTTTACATCCAATACGCGTTTCCATTTAATCTCTTTCAAACCTTCGCAAGAGTTACGTGTCTGGTAGATATAGTTATCCAACAAAGCTGTAATCATGTTATGTGCAGAGGTTACGGCATGGAAGTCACCGGTAAAGTGCAAGTTGATGTTTTCCATCGGTAAAACCTGTGAATAACCGCCACCGGCAGCTCCCCCCTTCATACCGAAACAGGGGCCTAAAGAGGGCTCACGTAAGGCAACAATGGCTTTCTTTCCGATTTTGTTCAATCCCAAAGACAATCCGATGGAAACTGTAGTTTTACCGATACCGGCTTTAGTCGGAGTGATGGCTGTAACCAAGATCAAATGATGTTTTTTAATCTTTTGCTCATCAATTAAGTGCAAAGGTATTTTAGCTATATATTTACCATAGTTTTGTACCTCTTCACGTGGGATATCCAAACGGGTTGCTATTTCTTTGATCTTTTTTAGAGAGACTTCTCTTGCTATTTCTATGTCAGATTTCATACTATTAATAAGTTAGATGAATATTAATTTTATTTTTTGATGTTAGGATCTTCCAAACCGTATCCTTTCTTCTTGTTTTCAGCTTTTAGCCATAGACCTAAGAATAGAGCGAATACACCTAAGCTGGCAAAGATTAGCATAGGAACCTTATAATCATATTCCCCTCCGGCTTCTACACCCGGGTTTGCCCATACCAATGCTTTACCGATGATGATAGGGAATGCCCATAAACCTATGTTTTGAATCCAGAAAATCACAGAGTAAGCAGAACCTAAATAGCGGTTTTCTACCAATTTGGGAACCGAAGGCCATAGAGCAGCAGGAACCAATGAGAAAGAGATTCCCAATACGATAATGGCAAGATAGGCTATTGCAAAGCTGGATGAGCTGCCGTTTAGCGGATATAAGGCAAAAATTAAGTGACAAATACTCATCAATAAAGCTCCGATAATTAACATGGTTGCCCCTTTTCCTTTGTTATCTAAGAACCAGCCCAATAAAGGAGTTAAAATCATTGCTCCTACAGGGAACCAAGAGAAGAGAGCAGAGGCCTCTTCGGTTGCCATATCCAGGCGATTTTCCAACATGCTGGTAGCAAATTTTTGGAATGGGAAGATTGCGGAGTAATACAATACGCATAAAAAGGCTACAATCAAAAAGGTCTTACTGGTAAATAAAATACCTAGATCACTAATCTTAAATGAGTCTTCCGGATCTCCATTGGCTGTTTCACCCAATTGTTTATCCAATTTCTTATCCATAAACGAATAAACGATGAATGAGATAAGACCGATACATAGTAAACCGCAAACCACTGCAACCGGGCGAACTACATCCGGAGTACCTAAGTTTGCCAAATAGGGAGACATACGGAATACGGCTGCCACACCTAGACGGGCAATAGCCATTTCCAACCCCATTGCCAATGCCATCTCTTTTCCGGTAAACCACTTCACGATGGCTTTGGATACGGTGATACCGGCCATTTCTACACCACATCCGAAGATGGCAAAACCAAAGGATGCTAATTTAGCAGTGGCAGGGAAGGAGGGCCAAAAGGAATTAAGCATGTCATAAAGTGCATTCCCTTCAGTAAATAATGGGCTGATGGCATACAGTTTGATCGCTCCCCCGATTACCATGACAGCACCAGAGAGGATAGCTGTAAAACGTACCCCCATTTTATCCAGGATGATACCGGCAAAAATTAAGAAAAAGACAAATACATTTAAAAAATACTCAGAGCTGGCAAATGTACCGTATGTATCGGCACTCCAACCGCATTGTGTTTCCAACATTGTCTGTAAAGGTGATAAAACATCGACGAACATGTAGGCAAAGAACATGCTCGATGCTACTAAAATTAAGGCCGTCCATCGTAGGATCGGCGAATCATTCAGTTTCATTTTTTCCATGATAGAGTTTATTTAATTTATAATTTATTGCTTATGAATGAACATCGGTAAAGCATCGGCAACGATGAAAGTGCTTCCTCCGATGAAGATCATATCCCTTTGTTCAGCTTGCGCCAATGC
This sequence comes from Parabacteroides sp., assembly GCA_017560165.1. Taxonomy (GTDB): domain Bacteria; phylum Bacteroidota; class Bacteroidia; order Bacteroidales; family Tannerellaceae; genus Parabacteroides. Next base: position 2,845 of record JAFYOM010000367.1, on the reverse strand, counting down.
CTTTTCGATGGCTGCAGGAACTGTTGGACAAATTTCACCTTGTAGTCCATGTCGAGCGGCTAATGATGCAAAATCTTCGGCCGGCATGGCACGTTGGATAGAGGCCTGTGTAAAGAAATAATAAGCCTGTTTAGGCATTAATGCCAATACACTGTTGATGTCCTTGTCGTTGACCATGCCTACCACCATAAAGAGTGTTCTATGTTTTTTTGACTCCTCTTCCAAATGGCTCTTCAAATATTGCCAACCACCCACATTGTGTCCGGTGTCACAGACCACTTTTGGGCTGCTTTGTAGGGTCTGCCAACGTCCCATCAAGCCGGTCAGTTCGACAACCTGTTCAAATCCTGTTTGAACCGCTTGAGTTGGGATTTTCACTCCGTTGGCCTGTAAAATCCGGACAGCCGTTAATACGGTTGTTGCATTTTTAATCTGTACGATTCCGCCCAATTCGCCATGAAGTGTCCCATGGTCGGTCGATTCATACACCCATCTGCCGGAAGTTGTCCGATGTGTCTCTTTCAAAACATCTGTATCTTGTGCGAAGCAGATAGAGGTATTTATCTGATCGGCTGTTTCCATGAATACTTGTGCAACACCTTTTTGTTCGGCTTCACCTATGACAACCGGAACATCCTTTTTGATGATACCGGCCTTTTCGGCAGCAATCTTTTCAACCGTATCTCCCAAAAATTGTGTATGATCCAAACTGATGTTGGTAATCACACTGAGGATAGGAGTAATGATATTGGTACTGTCTAAACGACCACCCAAGCCTACTTCGATGATGGCATAATCTACCTCTTGCGAACGGAAATAATCGAAAGCCATAGCAGAGGTCAACTCAAAGAAAGAGGGGTGAAGCGGTTCAAAGAACGCACGATGACGCTCAACAAAACCGATTACATAATCATGCGGAATCATTTGTCCGTTTACTCGAATACGTTCACGGAAATCCACCAAATGGGGCGAGGTGTAAAGCCCCACTTTATATCCCGATTGGCGTAGGATGGCAGCCAATAGGTGGCTGGTTGAACCTTTCCCATTTGTTCCTCCGACATGTATGGTTTGGTAAGATTTATGTGGATTACCCAAATAATTATCTAAAGCAATTGTTGTATCCAATCCCGGTTTGTAGGCGGAACCTCCGCTATGTTGGAAAACCGGAATGCTGGTATACAGATAATTCAACGTCTCTTTGTATGTCATTTCAATCCTTCTAAAAAAAACTTTTTACGCTTAAGTTTGCAAAAATACAGAAATGGAATGGCTTCAGCAATGATTTATTTTTTATTATTATCTTTGACCCCCTAATTAAATCAATCGTGTATGGAAACACAACGAATAACTTATGTCCCTCAAGGAGGTGTCTGTTCAAAGTTGATGATAATCGATGCCAAAGAGGGGATCATTGAACAGGTACAAATTGTAGGAGGATGTCATGGTAATACACAAGGATTATCCAAGCTGTTAGTCGGAATGGAGGTCAAAGAGGCAATTCGCCGTTTAGAAGGTATTGACTGTCGTGAAAGAGGAACATCTTGTCCGGATCAAATGGCACAAGCTTTGAAACAATTGGGATAATCTTTAAACTACATCCGACCTAATCACCAATTACCTCCGATGTAATTCAAAATACATCGGAGGTAATTTTATCTTACTATTTAACATGAAAAATAGTGCTTAACCAATAATTTTCTTTGTATAAAGTGGATTATTTATTAAAAAACAACTAGCTTTGTATATTTTTTGAATGATAAAGGCGGTCTGATAAAGGCGGTCTGATTTTATATGAAAAACTTAATCTACACAGTGTGTTTGTTGTTTGTTTCTCTTTGGGTTTCTGCAAAACCTTTTACGTTGGAGGAACAATCTGATATAGTCTCTTCGGTTACAATACACTCTCGCTCTGTTTTAATAGAAGAGACAAATGACTCGCTTTCTCAAAAAGATAAAAGCACTTTATTTGCATTAAAGAGTAATTTACTCTATGATTTAGCTACATTTTTTAATATATCAGTCGAGTTTCCGTTTAAGGTACAAAATCAATATTTTTCAGTGGTCGCTCAACATCAATTCCCTTGGTATGTTTGGGGTGGTAACAAATATTGTCTCCGATTCCTGTCGAGTGGGGGTGAACTTCGTTGGTGGTTTAAGCCCAATTTAAAAGAAGAGACTGCTACCAGATTGAAACGAGATGCGTTGGTTGGTCATTTTGTCGGTATTTATGGTTTGGGTGGTAAATATGATGTACAGAATAAGTCTAAATATTGTTATCAAGGAGAATTTTGGAGTACCGGATTGGTGTATGGATATTCTACGCCTATAGCAAAAAGAGTTAATTTAGAATTTACCATTGCATTGGGGTATGCCTCTATCCCTTATCGTCATTATATCCCTTCAGAGGATTATAAGACACTCTATTTGGATGTGGATAAAGTAGGTGTTTGGCATTATTTTGGACCGACTCGTATAGAGGTCTCTCTTTCTATACCTATTTATAAAAACAAAAAGAAAGGAGGCAAACAATGAGAGGGGGTAAGAATATCTGGATCGTAGCTATCCTGCTGTTATTGTGTGCGTGTGAACATCGTGAATTAAAGCTTTTGGATGAACTACGGTATATACGTGTCTATCTAGATGAGGAGATACGAAATGTGAGTTTTGGTTTTTATGATGAAAACAATATTAAACCGGACTATCATTCACCGGAGATTTTACGTGTTGTTTTTTGTAATACCCAAGAAGGGAAAGTTATCAAGGAAACTTATTTAAGAAATAAAGGAATCGATGAACGAGGAGTTTACCTTGAAGGAGAGGTGCTATTGAAATCTGGCGACTATCG
>JAFYOM010000366.1 GCA_017560165.1 Parabacteroides sp. | reverse complement strand
GTAGCATCTGTTAATACGCTAAGAATGAACTCGATACCTTCCTGATGTCCAGGGATCTCTTTTTCTAGGATTACTTTTTTACCTTCTTTGTCTGTTAATTTCAAGAAAGCATCTGGTAAACCAATCTTTTCGATACCACCTTGTGCCATAACGTCACCAGATACCATATCGAATAATTTGTATTTAATAGAACTACTTCCGCAGTTTAATACTAAAATTTTCATATTTGTGTGGATTGTTTAGTTGTTATTATTTTTTTGCAGCTTTCAAGCCAATAGATTGGTTACATGTAATTGCGACCATTTTATAAATATCATCCACTGAACAACCGCGAGACAAGTCGTTAACAGGTGCTGCCATACCTTGTAAAACAGGACCTACAGCTTCTGCATTACCTAAACGTTGAACTAATTTGTAAGCGATGTTTCCTACTTCCAATGTTGGGAATACCAATACATTTGCTTGACCAGCAACATCACTATCTGGAGCTTTCAAAGATGCAACTTTTTCAACTAATGCTGCGTCAGCTTGTAATTCTCCGTCAATCTTTAATTCAGGAGCGATTTCTTTTGCTAAACGTGTTGCTTCAACTACTTTATCTACCATTTCGTGAGAAGCGCTTCCTTTTGTAGAGAAGCTTAACATTGCAACACGTGGTTCCATACCTACGATATCACGTGTAGTAGCTGCTGTAGCAACTGCAATACTAGCCAATTCTGTTGCTGTAGGATTAGGCATTACAGCACAGTCTGCAAATACTAAGATACCATCTTTCCCATATTGAGGAGTTTGGGTAAACATTAAAAATGCACCAGAAACACAACTCATACCTGGAGCTGTTTTTATGATTTGCAATGCCGGACGAAGTACGTTACCTGTAGTATTCAATGCTCCAGCAATTTCACCGTCTGCATCACCCGCTTTAATCATCAAGCAAGCTAAATACAAAGGATCTTCAACCAATACAGCAGCCTTTTCTGGAGTCATGCCTTTTTTCTGACGCAACTGGAAAAGTAAGTCTGCGTATTCAGCCTTTTTTTCATGTTCTTTAGGATCGATAAGAATAGCACCATCAATATGTTCTAATCCATATTGAGAAGCTAAACATTTAATTTCTGCAGGATTACCGATAAGGATAACTTCTGCAACACCGTCAGCCACTAAACGGTCGGCTGCTCTTAAAGTTCTTTCTTCAGTTCCTTCAGGAAGAACAATGCGCTGTTTGTTTGCTTGCGCGCGTGCAATAATCTCTTGCATTAAGTCCATAGCGGAAGATCAATTTTATATTGTTAAAAAGATTGTTTTAAACTTATATTCGGTTACAAATTTAGCATAAAATGCTATATGGAGTTTGCAAAATCAATAAAAGATTTATTTGTTGTTTCTCATGTTTCAGAACATTTAACAATAATTTTTAACTTCTCTCTCTCCGGAAAGGATTTGTTGAAGCTCTTCAGCTGTTACATTCGCTTCTATTTTTCCGTTTTGTGCCACTGAGATTTTCCCTCTCTCTTCTGAAACGATAATAATTAAAGCATCAGTTTCGATAGACATCCCTAATCCGGATCGATGTCGTAGTCCCATTTCTTTGGGGAGATTACTCGTTTGAGCAACTGGGAGAATACAAGCTGCTGCTTTGATGCGATTATCTGCTATAATCATAGCTCCGTCGTGTAGGGGACTATTTTTGAAAAATATGTTCTCAATCAGACGGGCATTTACATCTGCAACAAACATTTCTCCGGTGTGTTCATAAATCGTTAAATCGATATCTTGCTGAATACAAATTAAAGCTCCTGTTTTTTTCTTAGCCATGTTCATGCAAGCTAATACAACAGGCGCGATGAATTTTCCTTCGTTCTCCTTATCGGAAGCTTTTTTGGAAAAGAGTTTCCCGATGAATTTCCAGCCTTTGTGTGAACCCAAAGCTACTAAGAAGCGGCGGATTTCGTCTTGGAACAGAATGACTAATACTAAAAAACCGACACTGATAAACTTGTCGAAAATGGCTCCTATTAAACGCATCTCTAAAACTTGAGATACCAAAATCCAAACAATGACAAATGAGACAACTCCACTAAAAATTGCCATTGTTCCAGACTTCTTCATCAATTTATAGGTCTGATATAGGAAGAATGCAACCAATAAGACATCGATTAAGTCTTTTATCCCAAAATTCATCCACATAATTGTTACCGTTTTTTAAGAAATAGATATTTGTTTGATTAGCTTGACTGCTTCAGTTGCTGCTTTTACATCGTGTACTCGTAATAGATTCGCTCCGTGCATTAAAGCATAGGTATTTAAAATAGTTGTTCCATTTAAACTCTCATTTTGTGTACATGAAAGGAACTTATAAATCATACTTTTGCGTGAAATTCCAACCATGATAGGATGATTGAATTCTTTGAATTCATATAAGTGTTTCATGAGCGTATAATTTTGTTCCAACGTTTTGCTAAAGCCAAATCCGGGATCAATAATAAGATCTTTGACCCCTAAGAGGTGTAGTTCGTTTACTTTACGGGCAAAGTAAAGCATAATCTCTTCCATCAAATCATGATAATCTGTGTGTTGTTGCATGGTTTGTGGTGTCCCCCTCATATGCATAATAATATAAGGTACGCGTAGCTGAGCTATAGTACTAAACATAGCTTTGTCTAATTCTCCTCCTGAAATATCATTGATTATGGCAACTCCATAATCTTCTACACATTGACGAGCGATATCTGCACGAAAAGTGTCAACAGAAAGAGTTACATTTGGATAATGACTATTTAAAATCTTTAAAGCGATTGTTAGGCGGTTCATCTCTTCTTCGGATGAAACTTCTTGAGCATCTGGACGGGAAGAATATCCGCCTAAGTCGATAATGTCTCCTCCCTCTGATAGAATGGTTTGTATGCGTTCTTCAATAGCCGCTTCAGTTTGTTTTCGGCTATCTGCATAAAAAGAGTCAGGGGTTACATTTAAGATTCCCATAACTAAAGGCTTTTCAAGAGAAATCAACTCTCCCTTTATGTTGAGTGTATGATGCATACCGTTTTTCTTTTAGGCAAAGATAAAGGTAAATACATTAAATCACTACATTTGCATGAAATTACTCTTAGAGAATGTATAAAAGAGAAAGACTATGACTATTCCTGAACTCTATGAATTGTTTATTCATAACCCCAAAGTAACTACGGATAGTAGAAACTGTCCGTTTGGTTCTATCTTCTTTGCCTTGAAAGGGGAGAAATTTGATGGAAATCAATATGCAAAGAATGCTTTAGATGCAGGTTGTTCGTTTGCTGTAATTGATAATTCGGATTATTATATCGATGAACGTACAATTTTGGTTGAAAATGTACTGCTTACCCTACAGCATTTGGCTCATCATCATCGAAAAGTCATTGATTGTCCGATTATCGGTATTACGGGAACTAATGGGAAAACAACTACTAAAGAGTTATTGGCTGCTGTTTTAAAAGAAAAATTCAATCTGCTTTATACCGAAGGTAATTTAAATAATCAAATCGGAGTACCTTTAACCCTATTGCGTTTGACGCATGAGCATGAAATGGCAGTGATTGAAATGGGGGCTAGTCATCCGGGAGATGTCAAAGAATTGGTGGATATCGTACATCCTGATTATGGACTTATAACCAATGTAGGAAAGGCTCATTTGGAAGGTTTTGGTTCGTTTGAAGGGGTGGTAAAAACGAAAGGGGAATTATATGACTATATTCGGCAAACCAAAGGAACTATATTTATCAATCAAGAAAATCCTTTTTTGATGGAAATAGCGAAAGGGATTGAACAGGTTGCTTATGGAATCACTGATTCTGCTTTTGTATGTGGATCGGTGCTTTCGTGTAATCCTTTTTTGACTTTTAACTGGAAACAACAGGGGGAATCATATACGGTAGAAACCCATTTGATAGGTGGTTATAATTTAGATAATGTATTAGCAGCAGTGGTTATCGGTCGTTACTTTAATATCCCGGAAGAACAGATAAGTCAAGCTATCGCTACTTATGAACCAACTAATAACCGTTCTCAATTTAAACAAACGGCATCTAATCGTTTGATTATTGATGCCTATAATGCCAATCCTAGCAGTATGAAAGTGGCATTGGATAATTTCGATGCAATGAATGTAGCATCAAAAGCCCTTATCTTAGGTGATATGCGAGAGTTAGGAGCAACGAGCGATGAGTTACATGCAGAAATAGTAAATCGTATTCAAGCGGGTAATTTTGACAAAGTATTACTTTGTGGCGAACATTTTCAAAAAGTTGGAGAGGATTTTACGACCTTCCCCTCAACTGAAAAATTACTTCAATTTCTCCAAGAGAATCCTCTAATTGGATATACTGTATTGATTAAAGGATCCCATAGTATGGCTTTAGAAAAAACAATTGCTTATTTGTAATTAAAAAATACAGCACTCTAAAATATAGATTAAAAGAGTGCTGTATTTTTTTAATTATTTGTTATTTTATTGTTTCTTTTCCTGAGTTTATTAACTGCAGACTCAAGAGATTCGGTTGGTTCGATGATATTATAATCTTTCCAAAAATCTTCATCCCAATATTCATCAACTTTGTCGTAAAAAATATCTCTTTGTTTGAAAGAATCTTTGTATTTAATCATTTCAAATGGAGGTTCTTTTCGATCGACCATAACCATTTCAGAATAGGCTGTATAAGTAGAAGAAAATAGACGTTTTTTCCAATCGCATTTAAAACGGATGGTATTACCAATATAATTTAGGTAAGTTTTATTCCCTTGTTGTTTGTAGGTGACAAGATAAGAAACCTCTATCGGTTTGAAATAGACACCTGTTGGTTTTTTCTGTAGAATGGTTCGAATAGCTTTGTCATTGTCTGACATATCCATTTTAAATTCTGCACGAGTAATTGATAGCAGCTCTTGATCAATATATAGTTTTCCGGAGTACAGAGCATAATCTAATTTGACCCAAGGTTTGAATGTGACGACGTATTGCATACGGTTATCGATACTGATAGGAAGATCTAAATTAAAATCATAAAAATCTAAACTTTCAGAATCCAAAATGCCTTCTCCATTTTTTACAATATCTAAATAAATGGAAAGTGAGGGACCTCCTTCGACTTTGATTGCTAATG
>JAFYOM010000365.1 GCA_017560165.1 Parabacteroides sp. | reverse complement strand
ATGGAGCAATGTTCTCACGACCACTTACACCCGGTCCTTCGTATAAATAACCAGCATCTGGCTTCTCTTCTGCAATTTCACAATATACATTACGGATTGTGATGTTTTCAACGAAACCAATATTATTGTCACCATGACGAGCATTCACACGTAGATATAATGCATTACCAACATTGTAAGCATATAAGCTATCTACAAGAATATTCTCAATAACAGCTCCGTCAGGAGATGCAGCTGTAAATGCAGAACGGAATGTATCATAAACCTTATTATTGATAACCTGGATATTTTTATATCCACCAATTGACCAAGTACCAAACTTAATACCACTTGCACTTGAACGAACTACATTATCACGAATAAGGATATTTTCACAAGCGCCATTCTTTCTGTGTGATTTCAAACAGATACCATCATCTGAACAATCCACAAAACAGTTTTTGACAACTACATTCTTACAATCTCCAAAATCGATACCATCATTATTCCAGAACTCTTTACTATCAACTGTAACACCTTCTACAAGCATACCATCACACATATCGAAATAGCATACCCAGTTAGCAGCATTCTTAACAACAATATCCTTTAATGTGCTATTCTTACAGTTATAGAAAAAGATTGCATGTGGACGTTTAGCTTCACGTGGACGGTCAAGAGCGTGATCATCTATGATAACACCTTTACGAATTTGATCTGTGATATTTAATGCCAACTCACGACCATTAGCTTCAATAACACCTTTACCTATAATACCAATATTCTCTTGGTCAAATGCTGAGATAAGACCAAAATCACAATGTGCAGGTTTTCTGTAATCATAGATATTAGTAGAACCCATCAATACAGCACCCTCATGAAGTTCAATTGTAACATTTGATTTAAGGTCAATCTGACCTGTCAAGTATCTACCTACTCTAAAATGAAGAGTACCACCACCATTCTCACTGATGTAATCTATAGCCTTTTGAATGGCTGTAGTATTCATCGTGACACCATTACTCCTAATGCCAAAGTAAGAGGCATTGTAGTCTTTTGCATAAACAGGAAGCATTGCAAGCAATCCTATAAAGCAAAGCGCGATAAATTTAATTTTTTTCATACTGAGATATTAATATTAACAATATATTATTTGTTCACTTTATTCTCACACACTTTTTTGCAAAGTTAATCAAATATTCTCTCTTACATATAAAGTCTTGTAATAAAATACATTTACTTGGTCTTATAAATGCATTTTATAGATAAATATTCTCCATATTTAAGACTTATTCTTCTGAGCAAAAAAAAAGCTGTACTAAAAAAGTACAGCTTTTATTCTAAAATTTAAATAATCTTACTTATTAGCAGACATGATAACAACACGATTCCAGTTGTTTTCACTATATGGCTGTTCTTCACAACCTCTCCATTCAATTGTAATCTGGCTAGAAGAGATACCATATTTTTCGATCAATTCTTTAGCAACAGCTCTTGCTCGTTTTTCAGAAAGTTGCATATTATAATCAGCCTTACCTGTTTTCTTATCAGCATAACCAATCACCTTAATCGGAGTATTGTTCTGTTTCATAAACTCAGCTGTATTATAAATATTGATCTGCTGATTTTTATCAATTTTAGAACTATTCAAACGGAAGTAAACAACATTATCCACATAATTAGTCACTACATTATTCACAACCTCTTTACATTCCGGACAAGATACAGGACGCTTGCTTAACTCTTCATTTTCTGCACGCAATTTATTGATTTGACCATTCAAATCATTCAACAAAGCATAATCCATTGGTTCCAAAACTTCAAAATCAGTTTTACCCAATTTAACAGTCAAACCAGCAGATAATTGTCCAATACCATCAGTTAAATGCGCCATTGAAACGCGATTAAATTGTTCGTTTAACAAAGAACCTTGGACTTCCACGTTCAAATCAATACGTTTACTCAAACGGAACGCAGTTAAGATACCAAAATTAATAGTCGGAGATTCTGTTCTTGCATATTCTGCAGATTCGGTTGTTTTAAAACGTTGTGCATAACCAAGACCGACCCAAGGAATCAAACGGAATATTCTTTTTTCGTCATAACGACCCCAGAAATTAGTTACATCCCACAATAAATCAACATGACCAGCCATATACTTATTGTGTTGCATAATCTGTGCATTATCTCCAACAAAACCATGCAAAACACCTCCATTCAACTGTACACGCATTGCCAAATAAGGATTAAACCACTTACCAAATGAGAACTGAGGAGCAAAGTTTAAACGATTTTTAAAATCAGCTTCACCATTCTGATCTCCAAACAAAACACTTGCACCACCTGCTATAGAGATAAACCAATTATCCCCTGCTTTATTCTTTTTAAAATTAGTTTTATAACCAGGTTCGTTACTAAATCCAACCTGTGGTTTAAACTCCTGCGCCGACACAGAGAAAATAAAGCCTGTCAATAAAGCTAAAAGTAAAACTTTAGTTTTCATATTCATCAACATTTTAATTAAACAATCAAATTCAGACAAACGTATTTCAAAAAAAATACGCATATGCAAATTTAACACTTATTTCTTATTTAAACAAATAAAAACAATAAAAGTTCGATTCTATTCAAAATAATTCAAAATTTCATATCCTCCATCTTTCAAATAAAATTCCTTTTTCATTAACTTAATATCACTCAGCATCATATCTTTTACCAAAGCAGGCAAATCATACATTGGCTCCCACCCCAAACGAGTTCTAGCCTTCGTCGCATCTCCAATCAACAAATCCACCTCTGTCGGACGGAAATATTGAGGATCCACTCCAACTACTACTTCTCCATTCCGTTTCTTTAAATCATCCAAATAAACTTCGCCGACTTTTTCTATAAAACATTTTTCATCTATAGAATTTAAGATAGCTACTTCTTTAACACCTTCTCCTCTAAAAACAATCTCCAATCCTATTTCCGCAAATGCCATTTTCAAAAAATCACGAATAGTAGTCGTAACACCTGTTGCAATCACATAATCAGATGGTTCATCCTGCTGCAAAATGGCATGCATCGCCCGTACATAATCTTTCGCATGTCCCCAATCACGTTTAGCTGACAAATTTCCCATATAGACACTCTTCTGCATTCCTAATGCTATACGAGAAACTGCACGCGTAACCTTACGAGTCACAAACGTCTCTCCTCTCAATGGAGATTCATGATTAAACAAAATACCATTAGAAGCATGCATTTTATAAGCTTCACGATAATTTACTGTAATCCAATAACCATACAATTTAGCTACAGCATATGGACTACGAGGATAAAAAGGAGTCGTTTCTTTTTGAGGGACCTCTTGAACCAACCCATATAATTCAGAAGTTGAGGCCTGATAAATACGAGTTTTAGGGATTAAATTCAGTAAACGAACAGCCTCCAAAATACGCAACACCCCTAAACCGTCTGCATTAGCAGTATATTCAGGAGTATCAAAACTGACTTTCACATGACTCATTGCTGCTAAATTATAAATTTCGTCAGGCTGTGTCTCCCCTATACT
>JAFYOM010000364.1 GCA_017560165.1 Parabacteroides sp. | reverse complement strand
ACAAAAGCGATTATTGCTGTGCATCTGTTTGGGCAGTCTTGTGATATGGAATCACTCATGGCATTGGCTGAAGCTCATCATCTATTTGTTGTGGAAGATAATGCACAATCAATGGGAGCAGATTATCGATTTTCTGATGGAAGGATTCAAAAACTTGGTACGATTGGACATATAGGAACGACCTCCTTTTTTCCATCCAAACCTTTGGCCTGTTATGGAGATGGGGGAGCCTTGATTACAGCAGAAGAGGAGTTGGCATTCCGTATTCGAATGATTGCGAATCATGGTCAGGAACGTAAATATTATCATAAGTTGATAGGATGTAATTCGCGTTTAGATACTTTGCAGGCTGCCATTTTAGAGGTGAAACTTAAGTATTTGAATCAATTTACGGAAGAACGACAAAAGGTTGCTCTTTTCTATGATGGAGTTTTAAAAGATTGTAAACAACTTGTAACACCGATAAAAATGGCTTATTCTACACATGTCTACCATCAATATACGATTCAGGTAAAGAATGGAAGACGTGATTCTGTACAGGCCTCTTTGAAAGAGTCGGGGATTCCGTCTATGATCTATTATCCACTACCTATCCATCATCAAGAAGCCTATAGGAAGATCACTCGTGTATCTGGTTCTTTAGAAGAATCAGTAAGATTGAGTGAAGAGGTACTTTCTCTTCCTATTCATACAGAAATGTCAAAAAAACAACAAGAATATATAATCAATACACTTTTAGATATCGTTTCATAAGTGGCAGATAAGAGAGATATTATGGAGAAAAAGATAAGATTTGCAGTTGTAGGGTGTGGACATATAGGTAAACGTCATGCGGAGATGGTAACACGTGACTCAGGTGCTGAATTGGTCGCTCTTTGTGATATACGTCCTCGTGAAGAGTTGGGGATAGAGGAATATGATGTTCCTTTTTATACGACTTTAGAGGCTTTACTGAAAGCCGATATACATATTGATGTAATCAATATTTGTACACCTAATGGTTTACACGCTACGATGGCCATCCAAGCGATTGAAAGTGGACATCATGTTGTGATTGAGAAACCTATGGCTCTTACTTTGGCTGATGCAGAAAAGGTAGTCTATACCTCTTTGAAATATCGTAAACAGGTCTTTTGTGTGATGCAAAACCGTTATTCTCCTCCTTCTGTTTGGATTAAGGAGATGGTGGAGTCCGGAAAGTTAGGTAAAATTTACATGGTTCAACTTAACTGCTATTGGAATCGTGATGAACGCTATTATAAACCGGGAGGATGGCATGGTGATGCAGAAATGGATGGAGGAACACTCTTTACTCAATTCTCTCATTTCATTGATATCATGTATTGGTTGTTTGGAGATATTTGTAATATCCAAGCTCGTTTTGCTGATTTTAATCATGCAGATATGAGTGCTTTTGAAGATTCGGGTTTCGTTAATTTCAACTTTGTTAATGGAGGAATGGGTTGCTTGAATTATTCCACATCGGTTTGGAACAAGAATATGGAAAGTAGTATGTTGATTGTTGCCGAGAATGGAAGTGTCAAGATCGGTGGTCAGTATATGAATGAAGTTGAGTATTGTCATATTAAAGATTATGAAATGCCGGAATTAGCGCCTACCAACCCAGGTAATGATTACGGTCCATATAAAGGATCGGCGCAGAATCATAATTTTGTCATTCGCAATGTGGTTCGTGTTCTTTCCGGTTCAAGTACAGAACCTATTACGACTAATGTATTGGAAGGAATGAAAGTTGTTGATATAATTCAACGAATCTATGCATTGAAGAAATAAATAATAAGGGCTGTCTAACATTCAGAATCATTTCAAAGTTAGACAGCCCTTATTGTATCAAGTTGTATAAAAAAATAAAGGAACCCAATTGAGTTCCTTTATTCTTGGTGATCCGCCTGGGGTTCGAACCCAGGACCCCATCCTTAAAAGGGATGTGCTCTACCTGCTGAGCTAGCGAATCATCCTATGCGTTACTTCTGTAATGCGGGTGCAAAGGTAAGTATATTTTTTATATTTGCAATAGTTTAATGAATATTTTTGTTGTTTTTTTCTATATTTTTTCGATATGGTCTGTTTTTTTTGTTTCGTTTGTTACAATGGATTCTCCTTCCATTAAAATAAATCGTTTATAATAAGAGAAAAACAGTGTAGTCATAGGTAATGCAATAATCAAACCGATGAATCCTAATAAAGTACCCCAAATAGATAAAGATAAAAGGATTAAAGCAGGATTTAATCCCATTGCTTTTCCCATTATACGGGGAGTTAGATATAAGTCTTGAATACATTGTACAACTCCAAGAACTAATAAACCGGAACCAAATATAAACCAAAAATTCTCTCCGGTCTCAGCAGCTTTGAGAAGACTCAGTAAAATCATGGGAATGATTCCTATGGTTTGCATATAAGGAATTAAGTTCAAAAAACCGATAAATAATCCTAGGATGACAGCTAAAGGAAAATTTACGATTTTAAATCCGATTGCAAAAAGAATACCAACGGAAAGAGCAATTAATGATTGTCCTCTAAAATAACGGTTCATATTGTACTCCACATCCCCTGCCAATTCTTGAATAAAGGGACGATATCGTTGCGGTATGAGTTTTAACCATCCATTCACGATTTTCTCATAATCCAATAAGATGAAAATAAAATACAACAGGATGACAAAAATAATTGTAATACTGAATAAAAAGGAAAATGTATTGGTTAATACAATCCACATTTTGGGTACAATCTGTTTAATTGCTTTTGTAATATTCTCTTTACTTAATAATTGCGTGATTTGTTCAGGCTCAATGTTTTCTTCGATAAATCTGATCCATGACTGTGGAATAAGTGGAATCTCTCCATAACTGGTATTATGTCTTTGCATTAACTCAATGGTTCGATTAACCTCTTGGGTCACAGAAGGAACAATCACAACACCGATTATTGTCAGGATCATAAGAGTAGACAAAATAACAGCTATAATGGAAAGAATACGGCTCTTTAGTTTTAATTTGTATTGAAAGAACTTTACAAAAGGTTGCATCATATAGGCTAAAAACCAAGCAATTAAAAATGGCAATAGTGCATTACGCAATACTGCAATTAAATAGATGATTCCACTAATAACAACAAGACCGAAGATAATACGTGCAACTCGGTCAAATGTGAATGGTTTATCGAATATTGGGTTCATATTAATTCCTATCTTTGTGACAAAGATAAAATAAACTCAAATAGTAAAAAATGATACAAAATAAAATCTTGTCTTTTTGTTTTTTGATCTTTTTTCAATGGATGTTTCTCAATGCTCAGAATCTAACATCTATCGAACAGTTGTTGCAATCTTCTTATATGCGTGGAGCCTCTTTTTCTTTAATTATAAAAGATTTGCAGACAGGAGAGAATGTGTATGCTTATGATATTGACCGACAATTATCTCCAGCTTCTGTCTTGAAAATAGTTGCGACCTCCACTGCACTTGATATATTGGGAGAGGATTATCGTTTCCCGACCTCTTTACAATATGATGGGAGTATAAAAGATGGTATTCTGGATGGAAACTTATATATAAAAGGGAGTGGAGATCCCTCTTTAGGTTCCTCTCATTTTGCTCCTAATGAAAAACTCTTTTTAAATAATTGGATTACAGCTCTACAGAAAAAAGGAATAACCCAAATTAATGGTTCGATTATTTCGGATGAGAGTATATTTGATACAGAGGGAGCTTCTGTAAAATGGTTACGAGAAGATATGGGGAATTATTATGCTCCAGGATGTTATGGCTTGTCTGTTTTTGATAACTTGTATAAATTATCTTTCCGAACAGGAGCAGTAGGAACGTCTCCGACTATTCTTGGAACTTTTCCTGATGTCTCTTTTATTCAATTCAAGAATTATTTAAAGACTGTATTGGCTACTTCTGATAGTGCTTATATCATAGGAGCACCATTGGAGTCTGTTCGTTATTTGTATGGTACATTACCGGCTAATCGTGAACAATATGTGATAAAAGGAGATATTCCTGATCCTGCTTTGTTTTTGGCGCAATATTTAACTTCTCAACTTCAGAAAAAAGGAATTCAAGTTAAAGGTTTGCCCTCTTGTTATCGGTTGGAAATGGAACATAATCGTTGGACAAACAGAGAGCGTCAAACTATCATAACGACTTATTCACCTCCTTTGAGAGAGATTGTTCGTATTTGTAATCATGTGAGTCATAATTTGTATGCAGATGCTCTATTGAAAACTGTAGGTTTACGATACAAGCCCAATAAAAATGAGGTGATATCTTCATTTGGTCGAGGTATTGCATTTATAAAATCATATTGGAAAGAAAAGGGTTTAGATGTATTTTCCTTGAAGATGAATGATGGAAGTGGATTAGCTCCAACCAATAAAATATCTGCAGCTTTTATGGGAGATTTATTGGTATATATGGCAAATCAATCAAAAGCTTCAGATGCTTTTATTTCTTCTTTACCTGAGGCTGGAGTAGAAGGTTCTGTTCGCACTTTTTTGAAAGAAACCCCTTTGCAAGGACGTGCTTTTTTGAAAAGTGGAGGAATAACCGGTGTTCGATGTTATGCAGGTTACATTCGTAAAGAACAAAAAAATTATGCTGTAGCTGTTTTGTCCAATAATTATTCTTGTAGCATGAGACAGATGACTAAAGATTTAGAAAAACTATTGGTACAACTGTTACAGTAACAAGGATTTTTGAGATAGAAATTCCATAAATTTTTGTTTATAGTTATCGGAAATAGGAATATACTCCTTTCCGTAAACAATGCGGTTGCGTTCGATTACTTTGATTTTTTCCGGTTGTACGATAAAAGAACGGTGTACGCGTATGAAACGGTTTTGGGGTAACATTTCTTCTAAAAATTTCATGCTCATTAAAGATAGAATAGGATGAGGTTCATCTTCTAAATAGATTTTGACATAGTCCTTTAGTCCTTCGATATAGAGAATTTTACGTAATTCTACCTGTACCTGTTTGTATTCTGTTTTAATGAAGATAGATTCAGTTTCGTTTTTATTGTTGGCATGAAGTAGATTAAACCATTGTAAAGCTTTGTTGGATGCCTGTAGAAAATCAGGATAACTAATGGGTTTCAATAGATAATCCAAAGCATTGACTTTATAGCTTTCTAAAGCATATTGTTCGAAAGCTGTAGTAAAAATAATGCGAGTATTTGTTTTTAATATACGGGAGAATTCCATCCCATTTACTTCTGGCATCTGTATGTCTAAAAAAAGTAAATCAACCGGTAGTTTGTTTAATTCTGGTAAAGCCTGTAATGCATTATTGAATTTACCTGTT
>JAFYOM010000363.1 GCA_017560165.1 Parabacteroides sp. | reverse complement strand
TCCAATGCCTTACTGATGATTTTACTTTTTAAAATATAAGGGAAACCACTTCGTTCACTCTCTTTTGTAAAATAGATACGGATACCTGCTTGGCGTGCACTATAGATATTGGTTTGGAATTGCTTAATTTCTTTGAATGTACTTAGAAATGCTTCCATACGACTGATCAGATGATTCATTTGTGGCAAGGTTGTCCCGTTGGGTAGGGATGCACTTACTGATAAGACGGTCTCTTCATTCTGCGTAAAATAACTTCCTTCATATACCTTTTGAACAAATAAACGTAATGTCCCTCCGAAGGCTTTATCTATGATTGGTTTAATCTTTTCTTTATAGGTCTCATTGGATACTAATTGATTATAGGTCTCTATAAATAAAGAGTCGGTAGCAGAGTAGGTCGTACCCTTATTCTTTTTGTTGTATGCTATTTTTTCAGGAATTAAGAAAGTCGGGAGACCAAATGCCAATAATAAAACAAAACAGGTTGTTTTCTTCCAGTGACAAAGAAATTGTATCTGTTTTTGATAATAATAACTGAAGTAAATAGGAAAACGTTTGAAAAAATGAGAGATGCTGTTGCTTTTGTACGAATGCTTCTTTTTCCATTCCAAATGCATCTTTTCGATTAAAGCAGGTACTAGGAATAGAGCAATTAATAGGGATACTCCCAGATTTATGATGACAACTGCTGCGAAATCTTGGAGATTTAGGCGAATCTTTTCATCTAAAAAGAAGATAACGACTAATGCTCCTATTGTTGTCAAAGTGGCTGTTAAGATTGAAAGGAATGCTTTCCGATCATGTCTATTTCGGATATGTTCGGTCATTACGATTGTATTATCTATTACTAAACTAAGAGATATCGTAATCCCTGCTAACGAATAGAGTTGCATTTCTAATCCTAATAGATAATATAAAATGATCGCGATACAAAGATTGATCGTTAAACTGATTATAATTAGAAGAAGATATTTAAATTCTCTGGTGATACATAGCACAAATAAAAGTAGTATCAAGATTGTTAATCCTGTTCGTATATAGATCTTATTTAATTCATCCTGAATAAATTCTGTCGCATCATAACTAATATGGATTTCATATCCAACAGGTAGTAATGATTGAATATGTTCCATCTCCTTTTTTATATGTTTGGCCAGCTCCAACTGATTGGCTGTCTCTTCTGCGCGGATAGAGAGATAGATAGAGTTCAACCCGTTGATACGATAATAACTTTGAGGAGCCTCTTCTTGACGAGATACTTTTAAGAGTTGATCTAATCGTATTAATTTCCCCTCTTTGTTTGAGACAGTAATCAGGGAAGGGTTAAAGCTTTCATCACTACTTTCCGGAATTAAAGCAAGACGAATCCATTGAGTTTTAGATTTCTCATTAAAACGTTTTTGGGATAAAAGTTGCATTTCGACATTTCCTGTTCCCAAGAACTCTTTTTGATAATATAGAGAGATGGCATTTTGTATGTCCGAAATATGGATACCAAGTGCATTGAGCTGGTTGTTATCATATTCCAGTTGCCACTCCATAGGCGTTGCTCCACTTACGTCTATCCGATAAATCCCTTGAATACTACTAAGACGAGGTTTTATTTGGTTTTCTGCAAAACGTTGGATGAGGATTGGAGTCGCTGCTGCATTTATGGTGTAGCTCATGAATGGCCTTGCCTCCTTATTGTCTGGACGACTCATCTCTAAGATTGGATAACTAACACCTTCCGGCAGACTGGACCAAGTTTGTCGAATGATGGTTGATGCTTCAAAACGAGCTGCATCCATATTGGTATGTTTATCCAATTCAATTCTGATAGAACCACTTCCATTAGAAGAGGTGGACTGAATCTCCTTAATACCTTTGATACGGGCCAACATTGATTCTAATCGGGAAGTAACCTCCATCTCGATGACTCTTGCAGAGTTCCCGGGCATTTTGTAGCTAATGGTTAAGCGTGGTAATGTACGTGAAGGAGACAACTTAATCGGTAATAAAGGCAGAAGCGCCATACCGATCAAGGCCACGCATATAAAGGCTACGATAACCGTAAAAGAGGATATTTTAGGAGATACGCTCATGTGTAACTTTTATAATCCGTTTTTATAATCAAACGTATTGGATAGAGAGACATTTGTCTCAAAATCAAATAGAGTCAGTTTCCTGATTTTATAGTAACTTAACCAATAATTTTGTAACGCCGTAATGTAATTGCGTTGTGCCTCTTGCTGGCGGTTTAAAGATAGGGTCAAGCTGTTGATATCTGCTTTTCCAATCATAAAACGTTGTTTGGTCTGACTGTAGGCCATCTCTGCCAAATCAACAGCCTCTTCTGCACTTCCGATTAATGCTTGTTGAATGTTAAAATCCCCGACAGTCATGATTACATCTTCTTCAACCGTTAACTCTTGTTGTTTGGCTGATGTCTCTGTTACAAGTAGGTTGTTTTTGGCTATGTTATGTTTCCCTTTTCGAACACCCCAATCAACTAATGGAACAGATATGGAAAGAGAAACAAGTTCTTGTTGTTGTAAATTCTTATAGGCATTTTGTATGTTGTTGGCAACTTGGTTAAAGCCGACACTCGCATTGATTTGAGCATTGAACATGGCCTCCTTTTTTGTCCGATCAACTTGTTGTTGAGCCTCTAATATTTGTTGGCGTAATCCAAGAAATGTTGGATTGTTTAAATGAGCAAGTTCAAGCGCTTTGTCAACAGATATTTCCATGTCACGCGGACGGCTCGGAAGGCGTAGATAAATTTCAGTATTTTTATCAAAATTCAAGTAGGAGGCTAAGTTAAACATCGCACGCTTCAGTGAGATTTCGGCATTTTTTAGGGTATTACGAGCATTGACTGCATCCAATTTGAGTGTCAATAAATCGGCTTGGCTGATGGATGCAATCTTGTGTCGTTCCAACCCTGTCTGGTATAATGTATCAGTCGTTGATACGTTTTCTTTCGCCAAATCATATTCCATTTGTGCCATTGCTAAGGCAAAGAAATAGGTTGTCGCCTGTTCACTCATCTGTTCTACGTTATAGAGGAGCTCTTTTTTTACCTTTTCATATTTCAGAGGTTCAATTTTTCGTTCCCATTTGAAGGCATTGTAACCTAACAAATTTTGTTGGTAACCAATACGGATAGGAACAGAAGAAAATTGATTGTAGGTTTGATCTCCGAAGTAACGCATATAACTAAGATCTGTATCTAAATAAAAAGTACCACCTAATAAGTCAAAATTTTGTTTGACCTCAAGTCCACCTCCGGCGAAGAAACTTTGTTGTTTACGAAATACATCTATATCGTCTTCCGAATCATATCGCTGAGTGAAATATCGGGTGTATTGTGCCGGTGTGAGGTTGAGTGTTAAACTTGGTAATCGTCCGGCTTTATAGGTCCGATATTCCCAGTATCCGGCTAAATACATGTTTTTATATCGAAATGCATCTAATGAGCTATCTGCTGCTAGTGCAATGGTCTGTTCCAATGTGAGTGTAAGCTGTGCTTTCCCCTCTAGTAAAGAACAGAGCAGACATAATGTAATGGTGATATATTTGTAGATAAAAGCGTGTTTCATAATACTACTTTTTTATGATTATTTCCTGTTTGCGATAGATAAACCAATAGATTAATGGGATAATAAAAAGACTGACTGCTGTTCCGATGAACATGGCTGAAATCATTGCGATAGACAATGGTTTTTGTAATTCACTACCCATATCAAACGTAAAGAGTAAAGGAATCATTCCAAAGATGGTTGTTAATGAGGTCATAATGATAGGACGCAAACGGCGTCTTCCGGCTTCATGTATAGCCTCCATTAAAGGAACTCCCTTTTTTCGTAGTTCGTTAATGGCATCTAATTTTAAGATAGAGTCATTGATGATGATCCCACAAGTGACGACGATTCCGATGGCACTCATCAAGTTAAGAGAATGACCACATAACCATAAAACCAAGAGAGAGGCTGCAACATCAATCGGAATTTCAAACAGCACAATAAGTGGTTGTAGGAAACTTTCAAATTGAGAAGCCAGAATAAAATACATCAATAAGATTGAGATGAATAGGATTACGACCAATTCATTCAACATTTGTTGATTGGAAAAGAAGCTTCCGGAGAAATCAATATCCCAATCTTTGTCAATCTCTTTTTTGAGTTGTTCCATTAACGGTTCTACCTCTTCTACATCGTAAAAGCTAAAAGGAATATATTCTCCATTTCTACCGGCAGTAATGGTTTTCAAATCCTCTCCGGGAGAAACACGAACGAAAGTTTGTAAAGGTATGTATTTAATCTCTCCCTTTGCATCAGGAATAGTACTAACTAATGTCTGTCGTAATATCTCGTTGACGGTTTGTTCTTCATCGGCAAGTGAGATAGGAAGATATTGTTGGAAAGAACGAAGTGTCGCTACTTCGTTTTCTTTAAATGCAGTTTTTAATTGCTGGTATACCTTCTTATAATCAACATTATAAAGGAGAAGCTTTTGTCGATCAATCGAAAGGTTTAATTGATTGTCAAATGCAATTCCGACCGGTGTATATCCGGTTTGAAGTTCGATTTGCTCTCTCATTTTTTGTAAGAGACCGGCCTCCGGTTCCTTTGTTTGATTACGTGTATGAAGTTCTGCCACTAAATCTGCTTCTCCTGTCACAAATAATTTTTCAAAGATCGTTACAGGAGGAGAAAATGATACAACAGCTGTCGGATGATAGCTCTTTATCCACTGTTCGATTGTTTTTTGTAAAGGTAAGATTCCGGATGGTTGTTCCGTTTTGAAATACATTTCACTTTCAGAACCGGACATCTCTTGATCACGATTCAATAAGAATTGTTGTTGACCAATATATGCTGTGTGTTCAATAACTTGCTCCTGAATGGTTGAGGATAACTGATTGACGCGATTTCTGTTTTCATCAATATGGATATTTTCATTCCATTCTATATGGGCAATTAATTCGTTTTGTTCAATCTCCGGCATTCTGCTTTTGGGTATTTCGTAAAACAGAACAACACAAAGTGGAATTGTACAGATAAGACACATCAGCGAAGCTGTTTTGTGTCGGAAAACGAAGTGAACACCTGCATCATAGAAACGATTCAGAATCTGATCTGGAATTAAGTTTTTGATTGGCAAATTAAATCGTTTGAGTTTATGATCAGGAATACGGTATATGATTTGATAGAGTACCGGTAGTAACATGATCCCGGTAAAATAGGAAACCAATAAACCGACTGTAACAGCAAAAGCTTGATCAAAAAAGATTGCCCCGGCAATCCCACTCATAAATACTAATGGCGCAAATACGACAATCGTTGTAAAAGTTGAACTTAACATAGGGGTAATTACTTCTGTTGTCCCTTTGCTACATGATTCTTCTAATGAGTAACCTCGTGCCCTGTATTGGGCGATGTTTTCTGTGACAATGATAGAGCTATCAATCATCATACCTAAAGCTAATATCAACCCTGAGATAGAGATAATATTGAGCGACATATTGAATAGATAGAAAAATAGGAAACTGATGATTAGACTGACAACCATACTCAGACCGATCACTGCCGGGCTTTTTATATCTCCTAAAAATAGAATGGCTACAATACAGATAAAAAGAAAGCCTAATGAAAGATTTTGTTTTAGATTGGAAATCGTATAGTCTAATAGTTCTGTTTGATTTCGGCTGATACTGAAATCGATATCCGGATACATGGAGGCAAAGTGTTCGGTGATTTCATGTAATGCCTCTTTCATGTTATCCATGTTTTCATCAGCCTGTTTGATAATGGCTAATGTAACAGCCCGTTTACCATTTGATAAAGAGGCTCCGATTTCTTTCTCCGGAACGATAGACACACGAGCCAACTCTTTCAGTTGGAAGATATGATTGTTTTTTCGGATGTAGATATTCTCAACATCTTCCGGAGTACGAAGCAGTGTTGAAAATTTGATGTTGTATTCGTAATATCCATCTCTGACTGTCATGCTTCCCGGTTCGATGTTATTGGAGGTTAGAGCATTTTCTATGTCATCCAATGTGAGCTCGGCCATTCTAAGCATTTTCATATCCGGAGTAATCTGTACTTGT
Source organism: Parabacteroides sp. (assembly GCA_017560165.1). Classification (GTDB taxonomy): domain Bacteria; phylum Bacteroidota; class Bacteroidia; order Bacteroidales; family Tannerellaceae; genus Parabacteroides. Next base: position 1,050 of record JAFYOM010000363.1, on the reverse strand, counting down.
CTTTTTAACAGACCGGTGACATCTACCATTGCCACCTCCGGAAGTTGTTCGATACGACGTTTGATAACGGTTTCTGCAAATTGGCAGAGGTCCAGGAATTCAGATTCATTATCGTGGGCTAAACCTCCTTTGTCTTTTTTTAATGTCAAGTTCAGACAAAAGACCGGTATATCAGTGGCACTGGCTTTGATGACCCGTGGGCGTTCAATCTCACGTGGCAGATAATTCATTGCCGCATCTATTTTTTCATTTACCTCAATAAATGCTAAGTCTGTATTTGTCCCAAAGTCAAAGTTTAAACGGATAATGGCTGAACCATCTCGTGTCTCGCTATGGATATCACGTAAATTGGCAACCTGCATCAATTGTTGGCGGATGGATTTGACTACCGTATTTTCTAATTCTCGGGCGGAAGTATTTTGCCCGGATACTTGTACGGTGATTTCTGGAATCGCAATATCAGGCAACAACGACACCGGAATGGTGAAGTAGGTAACCAGTCCGACGATAAAGCAGGCAGTAAAAGCCATTAATACCGCAATAGGGCGTTGTAAGAGAAACTTAACCATGTGTGAATCTTATAAATTTTCAACAATTTTTACCGGAGCCTCATGTGCTAAATTTATGTTTCCGTCAATGATGATAATATCTCCTTCTTTCAGACCATCATCTTCTGAGTTTGATATCGTGTAACTATCTGCATTTTCTAAATGGGTATGAACATAAACCCAACTTGCTTTTGTTTGACTTTGATCTAATTTAAAGACTACCTGTTTGCCTGAACGAAGAACTACCGCACTTTTAGGTATAACCAATTGTTCACCTAATGAACGGTGAATACTTACTTTTACATTCATACCTTCAAACAATTTTCCTTTATCTTGAACAGTTGCTTTGACTTGCACCATCCCATTCGCATCAACAAATGGATTGATTTCGGATATACGACCTTCAACTGAAATATCGGATAGGGCAAATGGGCTTACTTCAACTTTATCACCTGCCTGGATAAGCGGAAGTTCATTTTCAAGAACGGTAAAAGTTGCTTCT